>JAAUPS010000009.1:0-37250 GCA_012033015.1 Phormidesmis sp. RL_2_1 | reverse complement strand
ATAGTAGTCGAATCCATAGTAGTCGAGTCCATACAGTCATTGATACCCTGGCCTCATGTTTACCCTAAGACGATGGTGGGATAAAAACGCGCTCAAGGCAGGACTGATCGTATTAGCGATCGGTACAGCATGGGGTATTCAACAAACCAACGGTGCATTTATTGATGAGCTGTACTACGTCATTACGCGCCCTTTTCAAACCAACCCCTCAGCCGAAAAACAGTTAGAAGACGCCTATTTATTAGAACTACAGCAGCGAGTCATCGAACTCGAAAATCAAAATCAAAAGCTACGTGAGCTGATCGATGATCGGGAGAGCAGTAAATTAGATGTCACTGCCCAAGCCACCATCATTGGTCGCAGTGCTGACAATTGGTGGCAGCAGATCACGGTTAATAAAGGCACCCAGGCCAACGTAAAAATCGGTGATATCGCCACCGGGCGCGGTGGGCTTGTCGGTCGCATTATCAATGTTACGCCCCATACCGCTCGTATCTTGCTACTGAGTGATCCGACAAGTCAAATCGGTGTCAAAGTCAGCCGTAGCCGTTCGGCAGGTTTTCTAAAAGGTCAATCGGGCGCTCAAGCCACGATGAAGTTCTTTGAAAAAGATTTAGATGTTAAACCGGGCGATATTATCGTCACCTCATCTTTTAGCCGTCTTTTTCCGCAAGACATTCCCCTTGGTCGAGTCGCCTCTATTGACTCAGATGCTAGCCCTGCGCCAGAAGCCACTATCCAACTCTCCGTGCCGATCAGCAGTTTAGAATGGGTGACCATCCATCCCTATACACCCAAACTCGATGTGGACGCAGCCCCGGCTGAAATTGTCACAGAAGACAGTAATTTTTAGATAGGCAGCTTCAAAGATAGGAAACTTCAAAGACAGGAATTTTATGTCGAGTTTTCAAGCTGACTGTATTAATCTTGATCGTGAGTTCTAGCTGTTAGGTCTAGCTGTTAGGTCTAAGCTTTTAGTTCTGAGTTTTTAATCTTAATCTTTTAATCCTTTGCCCTCTCCTTTGCCCATGGCCCCTTACCGCCCCCGGCGACGCTCAGATGCCCGCAGGCAACTGTGGAACTGGGTTGTCACCATAGGCTCTGTGCTTTTTTGCCTACTGATCCTGCCGATGCGCTTACCTGGCATGGATATTTTAGGGGTAGGGCCTAACTGGTTACTGATTTGGGTGGTGGTATGGAGTATTAGACGCACAACGATGGATGGCATCATTGCTGGGGTGACGCTAGGGCTCCTACAAGACAGCCTGACTGCGCCTTTTCCGACCCATGCGTTGGGTCTAGCTGTAGCTGGTATCTTAACTTCGCGGCTGCATCAGCGACGCTTTTTGCAAGAAGATCTGATTTCAGTGGCCCTGATCGTGTTTGGTCTTGCCGTCATTACTGAAACAGCAATGGCCATTCAACTCACTGCTCAGTACTTGTTTGGCGATGATTCCCTCTACGCTAGCCTGGGCGCAATTTGGCAATATCATCAACGGGTGGCGCTGAGTTCAGCGATTCTGAGCAGCTTGTGGGCACCGGCGCTTTATTATCCACTCAAGCGCTGGTGGGAAAAATTTAATCCAGAAAAAGAATGATCCAAAGTTAAGGAGTGCTATCTCCATCTAGAAAGCTCATTTGGAACAAGCATCAGCTAGACGGCCTTAAGGGGCTGCCTTTAGCCTTCTAAGCTGCTTCAAGCTGCCTTCTAACCGCTAAGCTGCCTTCAACGTGAGGGCATCAATCACGTTCTGGGCGGCTGTCATCAAGCAGTTATGGACAACGGAAGGCTCTAATTGCTTTAAGTAAGCTGTGCTGCGCACACCGCAGGACAATGCCGCTGTCGATAATCCCAATGTCTGCCCCGCGATGACATCAGCTTCTGTATCGCCGACCATCCAACTGTTTTGAGTGATAAAGCCTTGGGCTTGTTGTTGCGCGATCGCCTTAGCGAGCAGCTTACACTTTAGTTCTACCCGATTGGCCAGCGCCGCATGGATATCTAAAACTCCGTATACGTCATCCACCAAATGTTCTAACCCTTGAGCAGATAAAAAATCCTGCACTTGGCGGGGATGGCGCAAGGTCACCACCACCAAGCGAAAATTACCAGCTCTGAACCGCTTAAGCGCGGCTCGTGCATTGGGCTGTAAACGATCCCACCGGAGTAAGCTAGGGTGATTCACCAACCGCTCTACCTGCTGCATAAAGGGTTGAAACAATTCAGTAGGTAGCCCTGAGCGCATCGCAATTTCAATATCCGGCACCCGGCTTCGCTTCATTTGCCAAAACTGCGTTTTAGATAAAGGCCGCAGTGCCAGTAATGTGGCACGCCCTGGTAATGTGGCACGCCCTGGTAATGTGGCACGCCCTGGCAGCGGCAGTCGATCACGCTGCTCGCCAAAAGCCTGCTCAACTGCCAAAAGTCCCTTCAAATAAGTCTGATAGTACCGCTCTGAAACATCCACAATTGGCCCATCAAAATCACAGAAAACCACTTGTTTAGGGCCAGAAATCATCTGCACAACAACTTTTTTCCAGGCGGGCACAGCACTTGAAGAAAAATGATGAAGAGAAAAATTACGAACTGGCATAGTGCAGACAGGCGCCTCTGTTACAGCAACTTAATTTTTCTTTACCTTAACAGGACAACCTCGAAATAGGCGCTACGGTTTTCAACTAAATTTGATGGAATTAACTAATGCTTAATATTACTTTAATGACTCAACTCTGTACAGCGCATGACATGTGTAGAGCCGTTATCAGAATCGTATTTCTATCACAGGCTATCCCCCTGCACTGAAATAGATGCACTGAAATACCTGCACAGGAGCTGTAATCACGTTCTCTGTAATCGTGTCGCTGTCATCGCTCTAGTTCTGATGAGAGCCTTAGAGCATTAGTATCTTGTCACAGCAATCTTGTCTCGGCCAAATATTACTTGCCAAATCCTTTGCCCCGCGCAGCCGATGCCATGCAGAAACAGCTTTCAATTTGCGATCGCAGCACCTTTTCGTCTAATTCTTGGCCAATCAGGACTAACTGAGTCTTCTGAGGGCGGCCATTCCAATCCTCATCTTCCAGCGAAAATCTTTTGCCACTGAGATGAAAAACATGGCGTTTCGGACTTTCGTCAAACCATAAGATGCCTTTTGCTCTAAAGACTGATGCGGGTAGCTGGTTATCTAAAAAGTACTGAAACTTGCGAATGGCCAAAGGCTGCTCTCGGTCAAAAGAAATCGAGGTAAATCCGTCTATATCCAGATGCGAATGGGCGCTGTGATCATGGTGGTGATCGTGTTCGCAATGTCCATGCTCATGATCGCAATTTGCATGGTCGTGGCTTTCGTGCTCGCTGTGCCCATGATCATGATCGTGATGCTTGTGAGCGTCATGATCATGCCTTTCTGGATGGCTGTGCGCATGACCATCGACATGGCCTGCTGTTTCACCAGTCTTATTTTGGCCAAAATACTTATCTGATTCAAACAAGCCTACGCTCAAAATTAAAGGCAAAGGCACTTGGGCACGAGTAGTGCGCAAAATGCGAGCATCTGCTTTAATGTCGCGAAGCTTGACCTCTATCAAATCGGCATCCGCCTCATCAACGACATCCATTTTGTTAAGCAAAATAATGTCACCATAGGCAATCTGGTTATAGGCCGCTTGAGAATTAAATAAATCCAAGCTGTAATTTTCAGCATCCACCACCGTTACAATCGAATCTAATCGGGTGAGATCCCGCAGCTCTGTGCCTAAAAAAGTCAGCGCTACCGGCAGTGGATCGGCCAGACCTGTGGTTTCTACCACTAAATAATCAATCTTGTCCGAACGCTCTAGAACTTTATAAACGGCTTCTAACAAGTCGTTGTTAATCGTACAGCAGATACAGCCATTGCTGAGTTCCACCATATTGTCGTCGCCAGTGGTCACCAGCAGATCGTTATCAATGCCGACTTCACCAAACTCATTGACTAGCACCGCCGTCTTGAGACCCTCTTGGTTAGTCAAAATGTGATTGAGCAAGGTCGTTTTTCCACTGCCCAAAAATCCTGTGATAATCGTCACAGGTAAACCGTGCTTAGAGACGTCCATTGCCTGGGCCATGGCCTGATGAGAAGGGGTCGTCGTCGCAGTCATAGAAATTTGGTGAATTTAATGAACGGCTTCAGTCGCTTAATTATCACGCATCTATTCAAAATTGCCGAGTTAAGTTTACGTCAATTTAAGAAGTGAATTAAGCCATGAAAATTGCCTTGACCATGCAAGTTTCCATTTACTATTGAGGTTGCTTGAATGGATTTTGTATTAATTACTCACGCCGTTGCCCATGACTGTTGTTATTTACAATACGCTTTCTCGCCAAAAGGAAGTATTTAACACCCTGCTGCCCAACCAGGTCAAAATGTACTGCTGCGGCGTGACAGTCTATGACTATTGCCATTTGGGCCACGCCCGTTCTTACATTGTGTGGGATACGATTCGCCGCTATCTTTCTTGGCGCGGCTACGAGGTCCATTACGTGCAAAATTTCACCGATATTGACGATAAAATCCTCAATCGCGCGCGCCAGGAAAATTCTTCGATGGCAGCGATCGCCCAAGCATATACGGCGGCTTACTTTGAAGACATGGCAAGACTTAACATTCTAGAAGCCGATGAGTATACCTACGCCACCCATACGATTGATGGCATTCAGCGACTGATTCACGAACTCGAGCAAAAGGGCTATGCCTACTCAACTCAAGGAGATGTGTATTACTCGGTACGCAAATTTGAGGGCTACGGCAAGCTATCGGGCCGCAAGCTAGAAGACATGAGAGCTGGAGAAAGCGGGCGCACAGATGAAAATCAAACGCAGATCAAGCAAGATCCGTTTGACTTTGCGTTATGGAAATCGGCTAAGCCAGATGAGCCTTCATGGCCATCGCCTTGGGGGCCGGGGCGACCCGGTTGGCATATTGAATGCTCGGCAATGGTGCGCGATCGCCTCGGTGAAACCATTGATATTCATGTAGGCGGCGCCGATCTGCAATTTCCCCACCACGAAAACGAAATCGCCCAGTCTGAAGCGGCCACCGGCAGACCTCTTGCCACCTATTGGATGCACAATGGCATGGTGAATGTCGCAGGCACCAAAATGTCCAAATCATTAGGCAACTTCACCACGATTCGGGGCCTGTTAGATGCCCCCAATGGCCCTGATCCTATGGCCGTTCGGATGTTTGTGATGCAGTCCCAGTACCGCATGCCCCTCGATTTTACCGAAACAGCCATCGCTGCCGCCGCCAAAGGCTGGGCCACCCTCAATGAAGGTCTTAACTTTGGTGTGCAACATGCTGCAACATTAGGCTGGACGCCTAAAGCGCAAATGAGCACAGACTGTACGCTAGATGAATCTGCTGTCAGTCAATTTCAAGCGTCTATGGATGATGACTTTAATACCCCCGGAGCTGTAGCTGTTTTATTTAAATTGGCCAAAGAACTCCAGCGACAAGGAAACCTCATCGTCCATGCAGGTCAGCCCGATGCTGACTCAGCCAGCCTCTATCGCCAATGGCAAACGCTGGTACAGCTCGCTCATGTTTTAGGGTTAGAGGCGCAACCGCTTGCATCAGCCACCTCGGCCAACGGGATGAATAACGCTGAAATCGAGGCTTTAATCGAACAACGTACTGCAGCCAAAAAGGCCAAAAACTATGCAGAATCTGATCGAATTCGAGAGCATCTCAGCACTCAAGGCATCACGCTGATCGATAAACCCGGCGGTCAGACCGCTTGGCACCGTTAATTCAAATCACTTACGCCAGTTAAAATATGCCAGTTAAAATATGCCAGTTAAAATACGGAACTAGAAACATCTATGTTGGAGCATATCAATCTTCCCGACGGTAAGTTGCCACCTGTTGCCCCTTATTCCCATGCAGTGCGGGCGGGTGATTTTTTGTTTGTAACCGGTCAGCTAGCTGAAGATCCTGACACAGGCAACGTGATCAAAGCCTCCATAGAAGCCCAGACTGAGCAAGTCATGGCCAATTTGCAGTTGGTTTTGGACTACGCAGGGAGCAGCTTTGATAAGGTTGTTATGTCCCGCATTTTTGTCACCGACTTTCGCTACTACGAAACGGTCAATCAAATCTATGCCAGCCATTTTACCCCTGGCCGCTACCCTGGCCGTACCACAGTAGGTGTCACCGCCCTAGCTGGATTTGGCGATGTCGAGATTGATTTGATCGTCTATTGCGGTGATTAGCGTCCCAAATCATCAAGATCTTCTAGATCTTCTAAATCGCCAACGGCTGATAAATCCAAACACAGCTCTTGAAACGCTTGATTACGGGTTTTGCGAGAGGGCCGACGATATTTCTTCGCTTCTAAACGGGGTTCATGAAGCACCTTGCCCCCCTCTACCATCTTGACTTTCTCAGTGGCTTCTGAATCTCGTTGCTGTAGCAGTACTTGCTCATGACGCATAACCTCTTCTAGCAGCAGCAAATAGTGGTCATAACGCTCCCAGTCACCGCGTACCACACAGCCCGGTTCATCTCGATGCAAGCAGTTACCAAACTGACAACTTGCGGCCACTTGCTGCTGGCGAATTTCAGGAAAATAACGGCTGAGTTGCTCCGGTGTACTCACAATATCAGGATGGTTAAAGCCCGGTGTATCTGCCAAAAACCACCGTTGGGTAGTTCAAATAACTCGACATGGCGAGTGGTATGTCGGCCTCGGCCCAGTCTGCCTGAAACCGCATTCACCCGTAAGTTTTGCTGAGGAATCAGTCGATTTGTCAAACTCGATTTACCTACACCAGAAGGCCCAGCAACAACCGTAATTTTGTTTTGCAGTATCGCTATTAGATCAGCGCCCAAGTTAGCATCTTCACGAATACTCACCGTCAAGGGCTGATATCCCCAACTTGCGAGCCGCTGTTGCCAATGAGCGATATCTTGCCAAGCAACGAGATCTCGCTTGTTGAGACACAGCACAGTTGCTAGCCCCGTAGATTCTGCTTTGATCAGAAAACGGCTGAGCTGATACGGATCTAGCGTAGGCTCTTCAATGGCAAAGACCAGCAGGATTTGATCGACGTTCGCAATCGGGGGGCGATCTAAAAATGTTTTGCGGGGGTAGATGGTCGTAATGGCACCTCTCATCCCCTGCCAGTCAGGTTCTTCAACGGCAACTCGATCGCCTACCATAATTTGCTGTCCCATTTTCTTGAGCAGCGCTCGACGAATACACAGCAGCACAAGCGGTCTGTCAAGCGGCTTGTTAGTTAGCGGCTGATCCAACTGCACTGAATAATAATTGGCCTGAATCGAAACAACCGTCCCCATCCACAGCTCATTATCTGAAGCAACGTCAATTAAATCAGACCTCACGGGTTGACAGGACGGCGCACTCGCACCGCAAAATGTGTCGTATGATCATCAATCGTTTCAACCCCGTAGCCATCCATTCTCAAACTATCAGGGACCTGCTCAATCGGCTCACCAGGATCTAACCAAACTTCTAGCAGTGAACCCGGAGCCATTTTCTCTAGTTTGAGCTTAGTGCGCACAAAATTTAGCGGGCAGGGTGTGCCTCGCAAATCCAACTGTTCATCAGCAACAACAAACGCTCCGTTGACTGAGCTATCCATTAAATAGCCCCCCCAAAAAACCGTCTTTTTTACCCTTACCCACAGAATCTCCCCGTACTTCTGCCAATTTAGTCAGCAGTTCGCGCTCGTCCGCTTTCAGTCGAGTCGGAATATCTACTTTCACCGTAATCAAATGTTTGCCCCGACTGACCGGATTGCCCAATCGGGGCACCCCGCGGCCTTCTAGCGATAATACCGTATTAGGCTGTGTCCCAGCAGGAACCTGCATAGCGACCTTGCCATCTACTGTCTCTATGTCAAGTTCGCAGCCCAAAATGGCTTGCAAATAGCTCACCTTTAGCTCGGAGAGAATATTGATGCCATCGCGTTTGAACTGTAGATCATCATTGACAACCAAGTAGACATACAAATCGCCAGGCTGACCGTTGCGTTTTCCCGCATCGCCTTCGCCAGAAACCCGCAAGCGAGTACCATTCTCAACACCAGCAGGAACCGTAATTTTAAGCTTTTTAGCCGTTTGCTGTTGGCCGCTACCGCCACAGGACTCGCAGCGATCTTCAACGACTTCACCGCTGCCATTACACGTAGGACAAGCAGAAACCTGGTTGAAAATGCCAAAAGGCGTACGGGTCGCTCGCCTAACTTGGCCAGCGCCATTACACGTTGAGCAAGTACGCGGGCGCGTGCCAGGTTTAGCCCCAGAGCCTGTGCAAGTGTTGCAAGTCTCTAAGTGACTAATCCTAATTTCTTTTTCACCGCCAAATATCGCTTCTTTAAAGTCCAGCTTGAGGTTGAGCCTCAAGTCATCACCCCTAAGAGGCCCTCGTCGTCGCTGCTGACCAGGCTGCCCGGAAAACCCGTTGAAGAAGCTTTCAAAGATATCGGCAAAGCCACCCATATCCTGAAAATCTTGGAAGCCACCTGTACCTGCTGCAGCACCCCCTACGCCAGCTTCTCCGAAACGGTCATAGCGACCTCTCATCTCTGGTTCTGAGAGCACCTCATAGGCACGACTTACCTCTTTAAAGGTTTCTTCAGCACCGGCATCTTTATTGACATCAGGGTGGTACTTGCGGGCTAACTTGCGATAAGCCCGCTTAATTTCATCTTGCTCGGCATTGCGCGAGACACCCAAGGTCTCGTAGTAATCACGGGCCATAAAACGTCGGTCACAAAGAGGACTAGCAGGTCACAAATCGAGACGGCATCTCAATGCGGCATCTCAATACGGCGTTGAAGCCATGCACTGGATCATTGTATAGCAAGCTTACAAATGCATTTGTCAATGATAAATGGCGGATAGCCGCACTTCCCTTGCTTTTGCTGCCAATTCGAGGTTTGGCCTATTCAATCGCTTCGTAGTTAGCCGCTACCGTAGAGTCGATGTCAAATTCATCCGTCGGATTGTAAGTTGTGGGTACCGATTGTGCCGCTGCTGGTGCCGCTGGCGTCAGATCGGCACCAGCTTCTAGATCCGATACAACGGCTGCTGGAGTTGCTCTCTGCTGGACTTCTTCGCTGGCAGAAGCTGCCATGTTGGCCCCAGGCATTTCATCATGGATATCCGGGCTATGGCTGTCTGCTCCCACCTGCCGATAGATGCCTGCACCAATGTTAAAGATGGTTTGCTGTAGGGCATCTAACTTCTGTGAAAGCTCGCTCGCCTGGATGTTTTTATCGGTGAGCGCAGCTCTTAGGGCCTCTGCTTCGGCCTCTGCTCGAGTTTTTAGCTCTTCAGAAATTGTCTTTGCGCTATCGCGTAATGTTGATTCATAAGTGTAAAAGAGCGAATCTGCTCGATTTTGCAGCTCGGCAACAATTTTTCGCTGCTCATCTTCACCGGCATACATTTCGGCTTCTTCTTTCATCCGGGCGATTTCGGCAGGAGAAAGGCCACCTCGGTTTGTAATTTTAATACTTTGTTCACGGTTGGTTCCCCGATCCTTAGCAGCTACTTGCAAAATCCCGTTGGCATCAATTTCGAAAGACACCTCAATTTGCGGTACTCCTCTAGGGGCTGGGGGAATGCCGGTCAGCTCAAACCGACCTAAGCTTTTATTGTCCCGAGACATGGCCCGCTCACCTTGTAAGGCATGAACTTCTACAGACGTTTGTCCATCGGTTGCGGTCGAAAAAATTCGAGTTTTGCTGGTCGGAATGGTGGTATTGCGCTCGATGATTTTAGTAAAGACTTCCCCAAGCGTTTCAATCCCCATAGACAGCGGCGTTACATCTAATAACAGCAGGTTTTTAACTTCACCGCCCAAAACACCCGCTTGGATGGAGGCCCCTAGGGCAACGGCTTCATCCGGATTTACGGATCGATCCGGCGTTTGTCCACCAAAAAACTGAGTGATGGCAACTTGCACCGCAGGGATGCGAGTTGAGCCGCCTACTAGCAAAATTTTGTCAATATCGTCTGGGCTCACTCAGCATCCTTGAGTGCTTGTTTCACGGGTTCTAGCGTGCTTTCGATAAGTGTTGCTGCCAATTCTTCAAACTGCGATCGCGACAACGCCATCTCCAAATGTTTCGGGCCTGTCTCATCTGCTGCAATAAACGGTAGATTGATGGATGTTTTGGCCATGCTCGAAAGCTCAACTTTGGCTTTTTCTGCCGCCTCTCGAATCCGCTGCAAAGCCATACGATCATTCGTCAAGTCCATCCCTTCTTTTTGCTGAAAGGCCTCTGTCATCCAAGTCACAATGCAGTTGTCAAAGTCATCACCGCCTAAATGATTGTTACCAGAAGTGGCTTTGACTTCAAAGACACCATCACCCAACTGCAAAATAGAAACATCAAACGTACCACCGCCGAGATCAAATACCAAAATCGTTTGATCTTGATCTTGTTTATCCAGGCCGTAGGAAAGGGCTGCTGCTGTCGGCTCATTAATAATTCTGAGCACTTCCAAACCAGCAATGGTGCCAGCATCTTTCGTGGCCTGTCGCTGCGCATCCGTGAAGTAAGCCGGTACCGTAATGACCGCCTGCGAAACCGTTTCGCCTAAATAAGCTTCAGCATCGGTTTTGAGTTTTTGCAGCGTCATCGCTGAAACTTCTTGCGGTGTAAAGCTTTTGGCTCGAATGAGCACATCGACGGTGTCATCTTTGCCCCGGACACATTTGTACGGCACGCGCGATCGCTCAGTGTCCGTATCATCCCAGCGCCGACCGATAAAACGCTTAATACTATGGACCGTATTCTCGGCATTCGTAACGGCCTGTCGCTTTGCTAACTGGCCAACTAAGCGTTCTCCCCCTTTGGCAAACCCCACAATACTGGGCGTCGTCCGCCCGCCCTCCGTATTGGGGATTACCACTGGCTTCCCGCCTTCCAATACAGCCACACAGCTATTGGTAGTGCCAAGATCGATGCCGATAACTTTTCCCATAATCCACTTGGACAGCTTAATGAAGGTTGGTTGCAATGGTCATCAGTTTCACAGACACAACTAGGCCCTCATTTAACCGTGAGCTGAGTAACGTGCCTTTCTTAATGATCCCTTGCAAGCATAAGCAGGGATAAGAAAGTAGGCACTAAGCCTCAGTCGAGGACTCACTGGACTCAGCAGAAGGATCTAGCGGTGTCGCCACTTTGACCATGGCATGACGTAAAACACGCTCCCCTAAAACATACCCACGGACGAACTCCTCAATAACAATACCTTCAGGATACTGATCCGTCGGCTCCCGCATGACCGCCTCATGTAAATTAGGGTCAAACTCTTGTCCCTCACAGCGCATCGGTGATACCCCAAGCTTTTTGAGCGCTTCCACCAACTGCTTATACACCCCCTGATAGCTCTTATGAATTCCCATCTCACCATCGTTTTGGGGCTTAATTTGAGATCTAGCTCGCTCAAAATTATCAACGACTTCTAGCAAACTGGTAATGGTATTGCACTTAACTTGCAACTCTAAATTTTCGCGTTCAGCAGCAGTTCGCTTGCGAAAATTATCAAAATCAGCCGTCAACCGAGTGAACTGACCGGTACGCTCCTCCAACTGGCTCTGAAGACCACTGACCTGCTGCTGTAAAGCCAGCCGAGCACTTGCTTCAGCCGCAAAGGCATCTTCGGCAGAAATGTCATCTAGCAGACTGTCTGGAAACGCATCTAAGCCTTCATCAGAGCTGCTCTCCTGACCCTGAGGCGACGTCTCGGTATTCGCCTCTAACGTCTCCAAATCGATTTCAGTCGAAGCATCTTCCAAGCGAAGTTCCTCAATATTTGCCTCAGCGCCTTGCGGACTTTCATCCGTACCTTGCTGATTGTCATTAGTTTCTGCGTCTGTCATCACGGTAAAACTCTCCACTCCCAATTACTCATCGTCAATCACCTAAGCTTATGCCCCCGGCCCCTGATCATCACCTAGGATATCGGCTAGCGAAAGCAGGGCTGCAAGGCCCAGGCTAGAAAAATACTACCTGAGCCCATTTACCCTGTCTATCTTAAAAGCAGGCGTGTGCACTGGAGGAACGGTTTTCCGTAGTGGGTTTTCCGGTCAAGAATTTTGGATGCATTTAGGTACTAGCACAGATATCGCTCTGGGTAATGGTTTGAGCTTTGTGGGCACACTTGCCTTAAGATTTTTTCGCATCGACCATGACAAACACTTCATCCGCGCGGAAAGCACTCGTTCTACAAAAGAGTTTTTCGCCTTTTAGCAGCAAGCTGATCCAAGCAGGCTTTGTGGACGGTAGCCAGATGCAGCAAGCACTGGTCGAAAGTCGCAAAACAGGTCGTACTCTCACCGACGTGCTAGAGTCGATGACTGGCAAGGAGCTATCTCCAGAGCTTCTGCGCCAGTACAAAAAACAGCAGCTTTTCGAACTCAAAATCCTGTACGGTGTCGAATCTCTCGATCCTGAGGTAGAGAGTATTTCTGATGCACAGGTTACCGCTCTCATTGACAATCTGATACCTGTGGATATTTGTCGGCGTCATCGATTGGTGCCACTATCGCAAACCGGCGAAGGCGATAAAAGAGCCGTACTGATCGCCATGGTCGATCCAGAAAATCTGGAGGCACAAGATGATCTAAATCGTATTCTTAGGCCCCAGAGGATTCAACTACAGCGCATGGTGGTGACTGTTGAAGACTATCAGCGCTTAATGGCGAAGTACCTCGATGAGCAGGTGGCCCAAGAGAAAAAGAACGGTGGTGCTAAGAAAAAGAAATCACCGATGCAACCGGTCGAAGTAAAAACCGATTTAGCAGATCTTGACTTGGATGCAGGTGGTTTAGAAGATGTCGACGAGGAAGACGCCGATCTGGGCGCAGCCCTTCAGGATGCAGGCGCTGCTCCTGTCATCGCCCTTGTCAATAAAATTTTGGTAAAAGCGCTCCAAGAAGAAGTTTCAGATATCCACATTGAGCCTCAAGAAGAATTCTTACGCATTCGCTTTCGCAAAGATGGAGTCCTCAAAGAAGCCTTTCCTAAGCTGCCCAAAAAGGTCATTCCAGCAGTTTGTGCCCGTTTCAAAATCATTTCAGAGCTAGATATTGCTGAGCGTCGTTTACCTCAAGACGGCAGAATTAGGCGAGTCTTTCAAGATCGCAAAGTGGACTTCCGTGTGAGTACCTTACCGAGCCGCTATGGCGAGAAAGTCGTTCTGCGAATTTTGGATAATTCGTCTACTCAGCTTGGTCTAGGAATGCTGATTACGGACGAGGAAACCCTACATATTGTCCAAGATATGGCCAAAAAACCATTTGGTCTCATCCTCGTGACAGGCCCAACGGGCTCAGGAAAAACCACGACGCTGTACTCGGTTCTTGCAGAACGAAACGAGCCTGGCGTCAACATTAGTACGGCTGAAGATCCGATCGAATACGCATTGCCAGGAATCACGCAAGTACAGGTGATTCGGGAGAAAGGCATGAATTTTGCCTCTATTTTAAGGGCCTTTCTCAGGCAGGATCCAGATGTGATTCTAGTCGGTGAAACCCGTGATCCAGAAACTGCCAAAACAGCTATTGAAGCGGCCCTTACAGGTCATCTGGTCCTGACTACACTCCACACTAACGATGCTGCAGGGGCGGTATCTAGATTGGGTGAAATGGGTGTTGAACCCTTTCAGGTCTCAAGTTCTTTGATTGGTGTGCTGGCTCAACGTCTTGTTCGGCGGGTTTGTTCTGAGTGCCGGGTGGCTTACCATCCGACCCCGGAGGAACTTGCTCGCTATGGGATAACAGCTTCTGGCGAGTCAGCGCTGACTCTGTATAGAGCCAATACGATACCTGCTGAAGAAATTAGTGCCCTAAAGGAGGCTGGCAAGCTTTGTGGCAAATGTCAAGGAGGAGGCTACAAAGGCCGGGTTGGCGTGTACGAGGTAATGCGGGTTACCGAAAAAGTTCAGCAGATGATTTCTGACAATGCACCGACTGAACAAATTAAAGAAGCGGCTGTGGAAGATGGGATGCATACCCTACTCGCCTACAGTCTGAATTTGGTGAAGGCTGGACACACCACGCTAGAGGAAGTAGAACGGGTGACCTTTACCGATAAAGGACTTGAAGCTGAGCTGAAAGCCAAGCGTAAAAGCGTACTTGCCTGCCGGACTTGTGATGCAACGATGCACCATGACTGGATTGATTGCCCTTACTGCTTAACCCCACGCTATAAGGACTAATTCAATCGCAATGAATCAATACGCTCAATGTCTGTCAGACCCAAATTAACTAAACCAAAGGGAACGTTTCATGGAACTAATGATTGAAGACTTGATGGAAGAAGTGGTTGAGCGCGGCGGCTCTGACCTGCATCTATCGACTGGATTGCCCCCCTACATTCGCATCAGTGGACACCTCACCCCTACTGACCATCCGCCAATGACCGCAGATCAGTGCCAACGGCTAATTTTTAGTATGTTGAATAACTCGCAGCGGAAATTTTAGAGCAAACATGGGAGTTGGATTGCTCTTACGGCGTTCGCGGCTTAGCTCGATTCCGGGTCAATGTATACAAAGACCGAGGCACCTATGCTGCCTGTTTGCGAGCGCTAAGCTCCAAAATTCCAAGCATGGATGTGCTGTGTCTACCGCCGATTGTCACCGAGCTTTCTGAGAAACCTAGAGGTTTAGTACTGGTAACAGGCCCAACAGGTTCTGGAAAGACAACAACACTCGCGTCAATGATCAACAATATCAACCTGACGCGAGCAGAACATATTTTGACAGTGGAAGATCCGATTGAATTTGTATACGAACCGATTAAGAGCTTGATTCATCAGCGGCAAGTTGGAGAAGATACCAAAAGTTTTTCTAATGCCCTAAAAGGTGCATTACGGGAAGATCCGGATGTGATCTTGGTGGGTGAGATGCGTGATTTGGAAACCATTTCGTTGGCCATTTCAGCTGCAGAAACGGGTCACCTAGTCTTTGGCACTCTGCACACTAGCTCGGCTGCCCAAACCGTAGACAGAATTGTAGATGTATTTCCGCCTGATCAACATCAGCAGATTAGAGTGCAGCTTTCTAATTCATTGGTAGCGGTGCTTAGCCAAACACTGGTCAGTAAGGCTAACCCTAAGCCTGGTGAGTTTGGCCGAGTCATGGCCCAAGAAATTATGGTAGTGACTCCGGGTATTTCAAACATGATTCGCGAGGGTAAAACCGCTCAGATCTATGGTGCGATTCAAACTGGAGGCAGACTATCTATGCAGACGCTAGAAATGGCACTTGCCGACCTCTACAAAAATAAGGTGATTAGTTTTGAATCTGCCATGTCAAAAACGTCGAGACCTGAGGAACTCCAGCGCCTAATTGGGGGGCCGCCTAGCACTGCTAAGGCAGCCGCTAAAGCCGGTGGAAATCGTTAAAAGTTAGGCGGAAATGTTTGCTACTGGCGGTGCATCGGTGAGTTGAAATGGATTGATCCGTAGATTTATCAATGCGCTGCTAGGGGTATCGCTGCTATCGCTTTCTATAGAAGGCTTTCTAACAGGGCTTGCTGATATATAGCCTCTGTCGAGTGAGTTAGGACAATAGTCATTCTCCTCGGAGAGGCTACGCCAACGCTAGAAGCCTTGACTAGCAGCGGCTCACTCAATTGGCAGCGGTAAGACCCTACGTCGTTGTGGCGCTAGCGGTGAGACCCTGCGTCGTCGTACGGCGCTAAGGAATGCTCACCCAGACAAAGTCAGAATGCATCCTTAACTTTGCTATATAGCGATGTGGCTGAAGCCGCATGAGAGAAGCTTTAGTCGTTTAAATTTTACGAGAGAACCCATGGCTACCTACGTTATCACCGGCCGAAATAAAACTGGTAAGTCCGTACGCCAAAAGGTGGATGCCGCTTCGCCATCTGAAGCCCGTAACCTGATCAAAGAGCAGGGCATCCATATTCAAGACATTCAAGAGAATAAGGGTATTGGCTTTAATATGGCTGATATCCAAACGTCGATGACGAGTGTGACGGTAAAAGACAAAGCTGTTTTTTCTCGTCAATTTGCAGCTTTAGTCTCTGCAGGTGTGGCGTTGGTGCGCGGGATTGGTATTTTGGCGGATCAATGTCCTAACCCCAAGCTGAAGGCGGCGCTGATGGGGATTAATGCCGATGTGCAGCAGGGAACCAATCTCTCGGATTCGATGAGGAAGCATCCTAAGTGCTTTGACAATCTCTATGTGAGTATGGTTCAAGCTGGAGAAGTAGGAGGTGTGCTAGATGAAGTTTTGAACCGCTTGGCGAAGCTGCTAGAAGATCTCAACCGACTACAGAACCAAATTAAATCGGCCATGGCTTATCCGGTAACGGTAGGGTTTTTGGCCGTCACTATTTTTATTGGGATGACGGTATTTTTACTGCCGATTTTTGCTGAGATTTTTGAAGATTTGGGTGCACCTTTACCGCTGTTTACACGGGCGCTGATGGCTATTAGCAAGCTGCTGCGAACATGGTATCTGACGCTGGGGTTGATAGGGATTATTACGGTGCTGGTATTTGTATACAAACAGTACTATAAGACCCCTGTCGGTCGAGTCACGATGGATGGATTTTTTTTGAAAATGCCGTTGTTTGGTGATCTGGCTCAGAAGTCTGCGACTGCGCGGTTCTGTCGCACGTTTGGTTCACTGTCGCGCTCTGGTGTACCGATTTTGACAGCGCTTGAGATCGTTCAGGATACATCGGGTAATCAGGTCATTGCGAATGCCATTGGGGCTGCACAAAAAGAGATTCAATCGGGGGGAATGATTAGTCCGGCGTTAGAAGAGCATGGTGTATTTCCAGTCATGGCAATTCAGATGATTGCCATTGGGGAAGAAACTGGTGAGCTAGATCAGATGCTCATGAAGGTGGCGGATTTTTATGAGGATGAGGTGGAGCAGGCGGTGAAGGCACTGACTAGTATTATGGAGCCGATTATGATTGTGGTACTGGGTGGCATGGTGGGCTCTATTCTGGTGGCGATGTATTTGCCGATGTTCTCGGTGATGGATCACCTCGGCTAATGGAGCGCTTGATGCTGTTTGATACCGATTGCTGCTGATTGATATGCAAAATGGCATTTACTGCAGTACTTCTTTAAGTTTGTGCTGGTTCCAAAGTTCTTGATAGAGGCCACTTTGGCTGACGAGTTCGTTGTGGGTGCCGGATTGGACGATATGGCCTGCATCCATGACGAGGATGCGATCGCACGCTGCTGCCGCTGACATTTGATGGGAAACAAAAATCACGGTCTTCCGTTGTGTGCCACTCGACAGATTATCCAAAATTTGGGTGGCGGTTTGGTTATCTACGCTGGAGAGGGCATCATCTAAGACCAAAATGGGTGCATCTATGAGTAACGCGCGCGAAAGTGCTGAGCGCTGACGTTGACCGCCAGAAAGGGTAATGCCGCGCTCACCGACGACAGTTTTAAATTGATTGGGGAAGTTGAGAATTTCGCCATAAAGCTGAGCTTCTTTAGCAGCGTACTCAACGTCAAAGGGCTCTGCGGTGGGATCGCCATAGCGAATATTATTTTAATTGTGGTGCTGAAAAGGAAGCTATCTTGTGGAACAAAGGCTATGGCCCCTCTCAAATCACTTAATTTTATTTGGGTGGTGTCATGGTCATCTAAAAAAAGCTGACCGGGTGAGATTTCTAAAAGGCGAGGAATGGCCATGGCCAATGTAGATTTGCCAGAACCAATGGGGCCCACAATAGCGACTGTTTGTCCTGGCTCGATGGTGAAGTTAACTTGGTTCAAGGCAGGGCGAGTAGAGCCTGGATAGGTGAAGGTGAGTTGCCTTGCCTGTAAGCGACCTACGGGGTGAGGTAGCGCGATCGCACGAGCGCTATCGAGAATTTTGGGTTGGGCATTAAAAATAGCTTCAATGCGATCTAAGCTGACTTCGCCCCGCTGATAGGCGGTGATTGTAAAGCCTAACAAAGCCGTCGGAAAGACCAACTGCTGAATAAATAGAATCACCGCAACAAAATCACCCGGTGTGAGCTGTCCGGCTACGATAGCTTGAGAGCCAATCCCCAAAGCAATGACCAAACTCAAACTGGCAAAGCCACCGAGCAAAGGAAAAAGGGTGTTACGGGTTTTGGCTAGGGCTAAGTTGGCCTCTAATAAGTCCTGGTTGCGCTGGCTAAAGGCGCGGCGTTCGTTTTCTTCTTGGGCATAGATTTTCACCAAAGAAATGCCGCCCATATCTTCTTGAATCAGGTCGCTGAGGGCGGAAATTTCTTCTTGAACATCGAGCTGTTGGCGGCGTAGGCGATCGCCAAAAACAGCGACCACGCCAAACATAAAGGGATACACCGCTAAAGAAAAGAACGCCACACTGGCATTGAGATTGACCATGGCAGGGACAATCATCACGTAGGCAAACAGGGTATTGGCCATGCTGAGCACTGCAAACCCTAGCAAGCGGCGAATGTTATCGACATCGCTGGTGGCTCGGTTGATCAAATCGCCAATGGTATTGCGGGCGAAGTAAGCCGGTTCTAAGGTGAGCAAATGCTCGAAAATGCGCTGCTTGAGATCAAATTCTACTTGGCGGCCAGCCCCAAATAGAAAGATGCGAGAAGCCATCCGAATGACCCACATAATACTGGCGAGTACCAGCACTAAAATCACTGAGCGGATCACTTGGGTGAGGGTAAAGGCAACGGTCAGCTCATCGACAATGTTGCCGATGGTCAGCGGAATCGTAACCCCAATCCCATTGACAACCAGCAGGGCAACGAGCCCGAAGACAACTTGCTGCCAGTGTGGCCTAAGATAGGCTGCTAGCCGCGCAAATTTAGTCGGAGATTGAGAAGATTTAGCTGAAGCATGGGCCGTAGATTTGGCCATAGAGCGGGAGATAGTGTTACCAGAGATACCGATAATATTAGGATAACGTCTTCAATCTCGATATATAGCAAAGTCAGGATGCATTCTGACTTCGCTGCTATCGCTTTGGTCGCTTGGCTGAGGTACAGCATGTTGGCTGAAACCATGGTGTCTAGCAATCACGATTGGCCGAACTAACGTGACGAAAGCTACAGCCTAAATCTCAATACTAGAATCCCAACCAAAGTTAAAGTTTGGCAGCCATCCTCTGAGGAAGTAGTAAAGCGAGGTGAGCAGTTCATTCCAGTACTTTGTGGTGATTTGCAAGGCATCAACGCTGGGTAATAGTTCGGGCAGTTTGTTCAGCAGGCTACCGCCAAGTTCAAAACGAGAGGTGTAGAAGTCTGTGGGCTTGGCGATCACTTCTAAGTCCATTTTTTCGAAAGTGAGCGCAGCTCTAGACATCAAAATGGCAGGCGCGACAATGACCACGCGAGGATCATTTTTAGTGCCCTCCTCTCTGTCTCTACGGGCGGCACTATCGGCAATGAGTTGGGCGTCTTCTAAGAGGTTTTCGACTTGGAGCCCAGTACTGCGAATATCTAGACCAGTGGTTTCAGTGCGAATGTTATTGAGTGGAACACCGTTGCTGAATAAAATGTCGCGAATAATATTGCGCTGCTGTGAATCGTCTCTGCCAGCCCCTGCTGTGACCACGACAAAAGGATCAGCGCCTCGCCGACGGGCTTGGTCATACAGATTTGCAGCATAAATGAGGCGAGGGGCGAGTGCGGTATTAATAGACACCTCGTTGGGACTGTCAGAGACATTGATAGCTTTATCAATATCGCTACTGTCGCCGAGTACGACGATGGCTGCCGCCTCAGCAAGGTTGCCTTGGTTAGGAATTTGTCCGTCACGACAGACTTCTCCGCAAACCTCCGCACGGGCTTCATAGGCTGTTCTGACGGACTGCTCTGCGCCACTGACTAACCATTGGGCAATGATAGGAATGCTGAAAACGAGCAAAATGGATAGGGCGATCGCAGCAGGTGTCCCCTTAATGCCTTTAGTCCCTTCGCTGAGCGCAAAGCTGAGGAAAACGATGGCTGCCCCGAGTGGACTGAGCGGAAAGGACAGAATTTGCCAAATCACGCGGATAGTACTGTCCCCAGGATCAACAAAGGAGGCTGCTAACAGCAGAATTAAGATGAAGCCTCCCAATAAGGTCAGATATTTAGGGGGGATGATTCGAGCCAGAATGTACCAAATCAGAACCCCAACCGAGGCCCATAGCAGCACACGCGTGAGCAGTACCAGCAGCATTTACTATCTCTCTTATCGTTTGTTAGCCACATGTTAGCCGCATTGTTCGTAGCAGCAGCGACCGGGTTCATTTTAACCACTTTTGTTGAAAAGTTGAGCACATTTAGCTCACTTCGACGATAAAAAACCGGAAACTTTTTTAAAAGCTTCCGGTTAGAGCCGTTTTATTGGGTGCAGGCTATACCAGTTTGAGATTGGGGTATTCGGCAATTAACTCGTCAGCCGTGAGCGTTTCACCAGATACCTGAGGTGTCCAAAGCACCTCGACGGCCATGAGCTGATCGCTAGAGATAGCGCCAATTTGATTGATGGCTTTGCGCACATCCTCAACCGAAGAACCGCTAGGCAGATCGAGTTTGCTTTGGCTAGCCACTAACACCGTGGCTACGATATATTCTCCAGGTGCGTCAGGAATTGCTGATGCAGGTGCTAGTTCACCGCTACTGTCTAATTCAGCTTTTGTTTTGGTTTCTAAAAGTTGTGAATTTACATTGGAAAGGGTTTCGCCTGTGAACTTGCTGCGCTCTGCGATCGCTAACTGGTTAAATGCCTGTTCAGCAGCGTTGAGGCGAGTTTTATCGGATTCGATGTCGGCGTAAGCCCAATACTCCGGATGGCGTAGCAGCGATAGGGTCGTCTCTTGCAAGACTTTGGTAAGGCCAGCAGAAGTACTGGTGTCTGCGGTTTTACCTATCTGATTGAGGTTTTCTTGGAGGTCGCGGGCTTGAGCCAGTAGGCCAATTTGCAGACGAGCAACAGAGACCATCGGATTGGCATTATAAGCTTCGCCCCCGTAGGCGCCATCATAGGATGAGGTGTTCTCGATACCGGCGTTGCGAAAGCTGCGGATCAAGAAATTAGCAATGGCGATCGCAATGAAAATGCCGAATAAGCCACCGGCTCCCCCGAAACCAAAAAACGGCAGGATAAAAGGAAACCCAAAGCCACCACCAGGATAATATCCCCGGCCATAACCGCCGCTGTAGCTAGACGGCCCCCCGCTGGGATAAGCGCGGCTAGGCGCAGAGTAGGTGCGGCTTGGTGCGCGGAAGCTGCCGCCGCCCATGCGGCCCCCAGAGCGCGCTGCCATGGCCCCATCCGCTTGGGAAAAGACCAGCAAAACAGCCAATCCAAAGATGACGCAGGACTTGAGTAAGAACTGAGGTTTGAATCTGGCACTTAGCCCGTTAAAAATGCGAGTCCAGATAGTTTTGATACTGTCAACCATGCTTGATTCGTTGATAAGGCTTTAGGTTTGTGGTGGGTTGTCCCTAGACTTACTGTAACGCTTTTGCCCAAGGTGTCAGCGGTTAACCGCCCTAATAAAAGGATGGGATTGCCGTACTTTAAGTCGGTTTAAAATCGCTGCTTAACCGCCGCCGACGATGGTGACTATTTCTAGACGATCATTGGCTTTTAAGATGGTAGATGCCCATAGGGCACGCACCAAAATTTCGCCATTGTATTCGACAGCAACGAGCTTGGGATTGAGCCCTACCTGATTTAAAAAAATGGGTAGGGCTGTGCCTGGAGGGCAGGTTTTAGATTCTCCATTGACCTGAAGCTCAATAGAATCTGAGGGCTTGTCCATAAGATGCTTGTCTAGATGGAATGGTTTTAATAGTGATGGGTATGGCGGTATGGTCGGTGGAGGGCATTTGGGCATTTGGGCATTTGAGATTACTAAGATTACAAGGTTAAGCGCCTTGAGTTTGAGGGGCTAATGCAAAACTTAGCAGTGGGCTTGTTGGGTTTGGCAGACAAGCGATCGCGCTACCGCTGCAGGATCTTCAGCCTCCATCAGCGCCCTGACAACGGCCACGCGTGTAGCTCCGGCAGCGAGCGTCGGTGCTAGATTATCGGCATTGAGGCCACCGATGGTGAACCAAGGCATGGTGGCATGTTGCGCTGCATAGCGAACGTACTCATGGCCAGAGGCAGCCTTTCCAGGTTTGGTCGGGGTTTCATGAACAGGCCCGACCCCAATATAGTCAGCCCCCTCGGCCAAAGCGCGCGTTAGCTCATCAGGATTGGTCGTCGATCGACCCACAATCTTAGTGGGGCCAAGAATTTTACGGGCAATGTCTATCGGCAGATCATGCTGGCCTAAGTGCACGCCATCGGCATCGACGGCAACGGCGATATCAACTCGGTCATTGATGATAAAAAGTGCTCCATATTTTTGGCATAGGGCTTTGATCTGGCGGGCTATGCTGAGCCTTGCTTGATCATCAGCCGTTTTTTCGCGGTATTGAACGATGGCAATGCCACCTTGGAGCGCTGATTCTATGGCATCTAAAAAATTGGGGGCTGGCGCAGTGACTAGGTAGGTACGTGCTTGCAGAAGCTGCTCGTGTCTGGCGGTGGCAACGTCTGCTAAGCTGGCGCGGCTGGCGGTGGTGCCTGCAATCGACCCGATGATGGGATTGAGAATTTGGCTATCGAGTGTGTAGAGCTGATATCGCATTTGCTTGCAATCTGCGGCCATCTCTAAGCTGTATAGCTTGCCGTATTCTTCCAGTACGCGCAGGGCTTCTTGCGATCGCGCAAAATTAACTTGTAAAACTTCGGCCAAACTACCGCGAGTAGCTTCCTTAGGGTGAGTTAGCGCTGTGCCTAAATCGCCTGGTGTATCGCGGGCAAGCCGGATATGGGGCGTGTGCCAGCGAGCAATAGATTGGCGTAAGTGCTTGAGCTGAGCAGTCGCTGCTTCATCGTTAAGACCAAAACGACACCATTCTTCAATGGTGCGCAATCCTTCGCGGGCACGGTCTAAATTGGCATCGAGGATCCGGCAAATGGCTTGCTCGTTAGAAATACCATCATTGATAGCGATCTGGTGGTCAGGTGGGGAAGACTTTATATGCGAAAAGTTTGATGTATTACCAAATGGATGAGGACTTTGTAGGGCCATAGCTCAAGCAAGTTCTTAATATATCTAGAGGGTTATGAGGATCTTAATATCGCTATCCTATTAGGTCTTTGTACAACTAGATCTTTGTACGGCAGTAATACGGCAGTAGTGTGATGGAGTGAGTTAGGCAGTAAAAGCTGGGTGGATAAAGTGCTGAGTCGTTAGCTGAGTGTTTATACGCAAATTTTGATATTCACGATGGTGTCAAACTTACTTGACAGCAGTAGGTTTTTGGTCGCATATTCAAAGACGCGCACTGTACCTATCTTCTCGGTGATTAACTTTAAGTATTCATTGGCATAAGTACTCATGGGCAATTTTAGCTAAACCATTTGTCTGGGGAAAAAGCTGCCTTGCAATCGTTACTTTTCAGGATTTATAGCTGGTGATCAGCTATCTATTCGCTATTTATTTCGTTGGGGCGAGGCTACATCTTTAATGTTGAGTAGACGCATACTGGATGAACGACACATGTTAGGTGAACGTGGGCTAAAAGAAGGTGAGTATAAGCATCGGATGACTGGTCTCACCAGTGGCCTCAGGACTTGTAGGACTCGATTGAGTGCTAGTTTGGCCATTGGAGCACTATTGTTTGTGGCCACACCTGCACGATCACAAACCTATCGTCAAACCGTTAGTCCAATGGTTGCGCAAGTTTCTGGGCAGGAACAGTCTGCGCCTCGAATGGCTGCTTCGGGGCCGCTTGCCAGTAGTGCTGTTATCAGTAGTGCTGCTAGCAGTAGTGTCGCTAGCAGTAGTGCTGCAACGGGCTATCAAACCATATTTGTCGATCCGGCTCGTGGCAACGACAGTGCCACAGGCGTTGAAAACCAGCCTTTGCGAACGGTTACTCGGGCACTGGAACTGGCTTTACCCAATACGGTGATCGTGTTGGCTCCGGGGCGCTATACCCAGGCGACAGGGGAGGTGTTTCCTTTGCGGTTAAAGCCTGGTGTGACCATTCAGGGAACCCCAGGGGCGCGTGATCGTACAGCCATTATTGAAGGGGGCGGTAATTTTGAAAGTCCGACGCGATCGCAGCAAAACGCAGCAGTTCTCGCTGCTGATCGAGCAGGCATCGCTCAAGTAGCCATTTCTAACCCTAATGGTTATGGCGTTTGGGTCGAAGCAGCTAGCCCCACCATCATAGAAGCCGCCTTTGTGGGCAACCGCCAGACCGGGATTTATGTGACAGGCGGTTCGCCTCGGGTACAAGGCAGCTACTTTTCAGGCAATCGCGTAGCGGGCCTGATTGTTTTCGGCACTTCCAATGCCAATATTCAAAGCAATGTCTTTGATGGGACAGGCGATGCCATTCGTTTAATAGATGGGCCAACGCCTGACATTGTCGGCAATCGTATGGTCAACAATGAGGCAGGTTTAGTCCTTGTTGGCAATGCTAAGCCGGTGCTACGGGACAATCAAATGACAGGCAATCGCCGTAACGACATCGTAGAAGTTGCCTCTGGAACACAGGATATTTTATCAGCTTCAGCACTGCCCCAAGATGAAGCACTAGGTAGCAATGGCAGCTCTTTAACCCCCAATGCAGGGCCGTTAGCTCAACCATCGGTTCCGCCGGTTTCTGAGGTATCTTTCAACAGCATCGAAGAGGCTACAAAGTCAGATAGTTTGCCCGTTGTCAGCCCTTCAGGCGCCTCTGGCGATCTCTTACCAGCGTTGCCTTCTTCAGCATTGCCTTCTTTAGCGTTGCCTGCCAGTGAGCCTACGGCTATTACCATTCCAGTGAATCAGCCCATGGGTCAGCCGATCAGTTCTCAGCAGGTTTCTTCGGTCGCTTCTGTAGAAGCTGATAGCGTGCCTCGTGAGATTTTACCTGGAGCACCCGGTGCAGCATTGCAAGCATTACGGGCTGGTTTGGCGTTGGCTCCGCGAGCGGTGACTGAACGCAATGATAACTCTCCTGTATTGCCTCAAACTCAAGCCCCTGCACCGATGAGAGAGTCTGCACCTGCCGTGGTTCCCACCTCGCTGCCGTCTATCCCGGTGAATAATAATCGGTTGGCAGTTCCTAACAGTAGTATTCCTGTCGGCAGCGGTAGCTCTAATACCTTTTTCTCGCCGCCTGTAGCGGGCGCGGGCGCGCCGCCTGCACCGCCTTCAAGGGCACAGGCGCTAGGGCTTTACTATCGAGTTTTTGTGGAGGCTGCTGATCCGTTTACTCAAGATGAGGTCAGAAGCGTGGTACCCGATGCTTTCCGTACCAACTTTGAAGGGCGTATGATGATGCAGGTAGGTGCGTTCCCAACAGAAGCAGAAGCAGAAGCACGAAAGCAATTGTTGGAAGATTACAACTTTACAACTCGAGTTGAATATCTTCCTTAGCGTTATCCGAAGGATGTTCTGTGCTGAGGTCAGCTTTTAATAAGTTGGCTCTTGCTCCTACGCTCGGTGAAAACAGTAAGGAGGCATTCTTACTGTGCCATAACTCGCCAGAAGCTATATGTGCAAAGCATCCTAAAAGATTAACTCAAGGTCGAGTTCTTTGAGTTCTGCTAAGCATAAACTAGGCGGTTCGTCAGCAGTCAAGCTATCTGTTGGCGGACTGCTGATTAATAGGGTGGTTGTGT
This sequence comes from Phormidesmis sp. RL_2_1, assembly GCA_012033015.1. Lineage (GTDB taxonomy): Bacteria > Cyanobacteriota > Cyanobacteriia > Phormidesmidales > Phormidesmidaceae > Phormidesmis. Next base: position 11,541 of record JAAUPS010000009.1, on the reverse strand, counting down.
CTACAGAGATGACTTCACTAGCGGGCGACAGCCCTTGTAAAAAATTCACAGGTGCGGCTGAGCGATCTAGCAAAAGCGCATTTTGTTCTCCTGAAATGAGATATCCCCAGTACAAAGGGCTCACTTTTTTAGGTGTTATTGATAGGTTAAGAGGTCTTATCTGAAAAGGTTTGAGCGTGATCAAAACAACATTGGGTCGATCTGTAGAAGTGTCTATGGCGATAAGTTCGTAGGGAAAAGCTGTCAGCTTTATTTGACTGACTAGTATATTCAGCGATAGCTGAGTCACAAACTGCCCCCGGCGGGTGAAGCAAACAAGCTCAGTCTTGCCTAGCTGCCGCGAGACATGTACTTGCAAAAATGGCGAGCGTCAATGGCCAGTATGGCAATGATGTTAGATTCAATGCTCTGCGATTCAATGCTCTTAAATTTAACAGCGTTGAATGATGCCGTGCTCGGCAAGATCTCTTTGGACAAAAAGGAACGATTTTTATCTGGCCTGACAGCGGATAATGTGTTGTTTTTATTGAACAGTTTGTAGTAGGTGTAGCATTTCTGATCGGATTGTTTCTGTTCAAACTGTTTTGACAGTGTCATGAACCAACGACCATTGGGAGAGATAATGACCCAACAGGCTAGGTCGAATCGGGCAAGGGTTATGAGCTGACGTTGGGGCGTGAAAAGATGCAAAGCGGTTTGCGTGACCATGCAACAGCCCTGTGGAATGGAGACTAACTGCTCAATAGGCTGGGTAATTGCTGTTGAACAAATGGGTGTTAGGGCCTGAGCGATGGAGGTTGGCGGTATGGTTATTGCGCTATTAACATCTGTAGCGAAAATGGCATCTGTAGCGAAAATGGTGCGGCTAAAGACTGTCGGTAGCTGCTGAATGGCTAAGCGCATGGCGTTGGCACTAGCAAACCGTTGACTGGGCTGTTTGTGCAGCGCGGTGGTGAGAAGTTCTTGCGCTGGGCGGCTGAGCGCATTGGGTAGTGGGAGAGGTTGATTTTGGTGGGCTTGCTGCAGGCTGTCGGGACTGCCCGCAAAGGGACGATAGCCTAGCAACATCTCGTAAAGGATGACACCGACGGCATAAAGATCAGAGGCGATGGCAGATTGACCGTTGAAGCGTTCGGGGGCGGCGTAGCTAGGAGAGCCGATTTCGCGTTTGGATGGGCTGGAAGAATGGGTGAAGTGGGCGCTACCAAAGTCAGCTAGTTTGGCGATGATGGGAAGTGAGGTGCCAAGAGCGTGCGATAGGTGAGAAAGCAGGATATTTTCAGGTTTGAGATCGCCGTGGATGATGGCTTGTTGATGGATGTGGCTGAGCCCTTGGAGAATGTCGTTCAGGAGGGATTTGGTTGCAAGCAACGTCAGCGGTTGGGGCAGTGCGGCGTTCAGGTGCGATCGCAAAGTACCGCGATCACAGTACTCCAAAATAAACTGATAGCCGGTTTCGGTTTGGGCAATTGAGTAAGCCCCAACGACATTGGGATGGCCATTAGGCTGGCTGAGCTGACGAAGAACAAGAGACTCTTGGGAAACTTGTTCTGAAGCATGGCGAGTTTGCTTGATGGCAACTAGCTGAGCGGTGCGGCGATCAATGGCGCAGTACACCTGGGCAAATTGGCCTTGTCCGACTAAGCCAAGTAAACGGTAGTTTGAGCGCTGGGCTGCGGCTTCGTTGGGTGAAAAAAGAGGCGATGGTTTGAAGTTTTGCACGGTGTGCTGAGCAACAAAATACAGAGTGCGATACGTCTCAATAGGATAGGGATCTCAGCTAAGTTAGCCAAGTTAGGTAAGTTAGGGGTCATTAAGTAGAGGTTAATACCTGAAGTTAATGCCTAAGGTTCATACCTGAGGGGCCATCAATAGCTGGGGGTCAATATATGGGCACCGATGGATCAATTTTGCGACTGTAAGCGTCGATGCCGCCCGTGAGATTTTTAACATTGGTAAATCCTTGCTGCATCAACCACTGACACATTTGGGCTGAGCGCATACCCAAATGGCACATCACAATGGTTTCGGCTTTGGGGTCTAACTGAGTGCTAATGGTGGGCGACCAAGCAGGGAACTGGCTCAAGGGGAGGTTGATAAAATTGGGAATGCTGGCCACGTCTATTTCGTGGGGTTCTCGGACATCAATGAGTTGGATGGTTTCAAGGTCGCTGGCGAGCCGTTGGGCTAAGGTTTCGACATCAGTTTCTGCGATGGCTTTGGGTGGATTAGGGTAGGCGTTGGTCATGGGGCAAATCCTTAAATTTTATGGCGCTTGATTGATGGTGTCTGATTGATGGTGCTTGGATATTTTCTATGGAAACGTCTAAGGTTGCTGCGATTTGATCGGTGCTGAGCCCGAGTTCACTTAGTTTTGCGATTTTGCGATCGCCTGCTGCTGGATTTTCTCAGCTTTGCTCCTTATCTTATTCGGCCTTTCTTATTCGGCCTTTCTTATTCGGCCTTTCTTATTTGGCCTTTCTTATTCGGCTTTGCTCTTTTCTTGATTCAGCTTTGAGCTTTTCTTGCTTGGTCAATTTCTCACGCCAAGACTGTTTTACCCCCAAGACTGCTTTACTCTGAAGCTTGGCACAGATGCCATAGTTGCTGCAGGTCAAGGCAGTCGATGGCAAATAACCCGATAAAGCTAAGCCTTCAGTCAGCGCATAGGCTAGAGGCGGCTGATTGATATTGTCTACAGGATCGTCGGGTAACACAACAGGTTGGTAACACAAAATCATTGGGTAGTTTTTCCCAAAATGATATCTAGCCTGCTCTGAGAGCGAGCTAGATACGGGTAAGGGTTGCGATTATGGGCTGTTCTGAGCGAAACAATTCTGAGCGAAACAATTAGGTGCTGTTGCTATTGTAAGAGTTGTAAATAGCGGTGATGGGTTTTTATTGCACTGCAACGCCTAGCTCATGGGCTAGGAAGGCCCATTTGTCAGTCGCTTCTTCGATTTGTTTGGTGGTGGGCTTGCCTGCGCCGTGGCCTGCTTTGGTTTCGATTCGGATGAGAACGGGGTTGTCGCCTGTGTGGGCAGCCTGAAGGGCAGCAGCGAACTTGAAACTGTGGGCTGGAACCACGCGATCATCGTGGTCGGCGGTGATGATCATGGTCGATGGATATTCGGTGCCGGGTTTGAGGTTGTGGAGAGGAGAGTAGGCATAGAGCGCTTTGAATTCATCTTCGTTATGGGGAGAGCCATAGTCAGATTCCCAAGCCCAGCCGATGGTGAATTGATTAAAGCGGAGCATGTCTAATACCCCTACAGCCGGTAGGGCTGCACTAAAAAGATCGGGGCGCTGAGTGATGCAGGCTCCCACTAGCAAGCCGCCATTGCTGCCTCCTGCGATCGCAAGTTTTTCAGACTTGGTATAACGCTGCGCTATGAGCCATTCACCCGCGCTTATAAAGTCATCAAATACGGTTTGCTTGTGGGTTTTGATGCCCTGCTGATGCCAAGCCTCACCGTACTCACCGCCGCCTCGCAAATTTGCACCGCATAGATTCCCCCCAACTCTAGCCAAACGAGATTGCTCACTGAAAAACTAGGAGAAAGAGAAATATTGAACCCGCCGTAGCCGTAGAGTAGCGTTGGATTTTCCCCGTTCAGCACAAGGCCCTTTTTGGCGGTGATGAATATGGGGATTTTGGTACCGTCTTTACTGGGATAAAAGACTTGCTGGGTTTCGTAGGCATCAGGCTCGAAAGGGATAGTCGGCTGCCGGAATAGAGTGCTCTCGTCCGTGGTGAAGTTGTATCGATAGATGCGACTTGGAACCGTGAAACTGGTGAAGCTGTAGAACGTTTCGCTATCGGTGCGCTTACCATTAAAGCCACCGGCTGCACCAATGCCAGGAAGCACAACGTCACGGACGAAGGTACCGGTGAGATCAAAAATTTTGATTTGGGTATAGGCATCTTTGAGGTAATCGGCCACAAACTGATGATTGAGAACCCCAACTGCATCTAACGTCTCTTCGGCTTCGGGAATGAGCGTTTGCCAGTGGCTGCGACCAGGGTTGGTAATATCAATGGCGATAACCTTACCTTTGGGGGCATCTAGATCGGTGCGCAGCCAAAAAGTAGTGCCTTCATTGTCGATGAGGCTGTATTGGGCCTCAAATTTTGAGATCAGTTCGATAACCTCAGCCTGAGGATCTTGTAAGTCTTTGTAGAACAACAAATTTTTGGAATCGGTGCCCAGCCAAACGGAAATAATCAGGTAGCGGCCATCTTCAGTGACGCCACCGCTAAAGCCCCAATCGGGCTGGTCAGCACGTTCGTAAATGAGGGTGTCTTCAGACTGTGGCGTGCCCAGAACATGGTAGTAGAGCTTTTGGTAGCGGTTGACATCTTCGAGTTTGCTTTCTGCTTTTGGTTCGTCGTAGCGGCTGTAGAAGAAGCCTTGATGATCATGGGTCCAAGCCGCACCAGAAAATTTGACCCACTGAAGGAGATCATTGATATCTTCACCGGTTTCAATGTTACGAATCTGCCATTCCATCCAGTCTGATCCGGCAGTAGAAAGGCCATAGGCGAGGTACTGACCATTTTCACTGATGGCGATGCCAGCAAGGGCTACGGTCCCATCTGCAGAGAGGGTGTTGGGATCTAGCAAGACGGTGGGTTCAGCTTCTAAATCCGGCAGGGTATAAAGGACAGATTGGTTCTGAAGACCGTCATTTTTGTAGTAAAAATATCTGTTGCCCTGTTTAAAAGGAATGCCGTAGCGCTCATAGTTCCAAAGCTCAGTCAGGCGTGATTTGATGCGATCGCGCCCTGGCAAATGATTCAGATAGCCAAACGTCACCTGATTTTGAGCTTCAACCCAGGCTGCAGTTTCAGGGGCGTTAGGATCTTCCAGCCAGCGATAAGGATCGGCAACGGTAATGCCGTGGTAGGTATCAGTCGTATCGGTGGTGCGAGTGGTGGGGTAATCAAGAGGCATGGGGAAACAAGATAGGTTACAGCGCCTTCTCTTTAGGATAGTTGACCGTAGGATAGTTAACGCTCTTTAAGTTGACGGTCTTTAAAATAAGGCTGGCCATTTTATCCGCTGCGCCGGAAGGGCCACGGAGGGTTTTCAGGGTTTGGCGCATGGCGGTGAGTTTTTCGGGGTGAGTCAGATAGTCCAAAACAACTTGGCTAACACTGTCGGCATTCAGCAGCCCAAAAAGCTCGGGAACGATCTCGCGCTTGGCCCAGATATTAGGCCATGCAAACAATCTGCCTGATTTTTGAATCGTGCGAATGATCAAAGGATTGATGTATTTTCTCGCGATCAACCCTACGCCGGGTAAGCCTGCGATCACCCCAGGTAGCCCATCCCACAGCCTTAGCTCATTTAGCCCTTGGGTTGGAATAATAATGATCATGGGTACGGCCAATGCCCCTAGTTGGGCCGTGTTAGCGCCTACAGTGGTTAGACACAGTGTGCATTGAGAAAACAAATCGAGAGCTGGAAACCGTTGCCAGAGGAATATTTTAGGGCCGTTTTCAATTTGGAGATAGGGCAAGCCATCGGTGGGTTCGATAAGTTTGACCAGGGGGCTATTGGTCAGTGCGACAGCAGGATTTCTCTGAGGATCTGTGTAGCGCATCAGGTCGGCCAAACTGAGGTTAGGGGCAAGGCCAATCACGTATTGGGTGTGGGGTCTTTGGCTGTGAAGCGTTTGCATAATTGCCAGTCCCAACGGCAACCCCATGCCTAGTTTGGCAGGCTTTGAGCCTGGTAAAAAGCAAAGCAATTCAGCATCTGGAGCAATGCCTAAAGCCGCAGTAATGGCTAAACGGTCGGCATGGGTTTGCACATCGGCCATCAGATCACCGACAACGGTAAATTTGTGCCGGTAGCGGGCGGGTGCTTTGTGGGCTAAGGCCGCTTGCATAACACCGAAGCTATCAATTTGGCCTAGCCACCGGGCATCCCATTCAGCATAGGTTGTGGTGCGATAGCCAAGACGCTTGGCAATTAAAAGGGTATAAAACTGATCGCCCCCGAGAAAAACGACGATGCCTTTGGGATGCCAGTCCCAATTGTCGGCGGTTTGCCGGTCAAAAGGAATTTGAAAAAGTGAGGAGCGCTTTGGACGCGGTCTACTTCAGGGTAATTTTTCAGAACGTCGGCTTCTTTGCCAGAAGCATGGGGACAAGGGGAGAGCATGACAGAAATGCGGAGTGATTCTCCACGACTGCTACTGCAGACGCGCAGTGAGGTCACCACAGGCTTCACCCAAGTGGTGACCTCACCGGGGCCATTCGTTAATATCACAACGTCAATGGGTTCAGGAATGGGTTCAGAAATGGGTTCAGGAATGGGTTCAGAAATGGGTTCAAGCACCTCAGAGATGGTGCTATCAACTTCAGAACCAGCAGCAGTCGGCGCAGAGGTCATAAAACCAAACTAGATAGCGTTGATCGAGACTAGATCACGTTAGCCTATTACAGTCAAAATTCTTTTATGTATCCCTGTGACTCAGTCTGACGCTATCCGTAAATTATTCCAATCTGTGGCTGCCGGTCACCTCAGCCCCGAAGCGGCTTTTGAACAACTGCAGTTGCCAAAAGCTGAAGCGACAACGGCCTACGAAGAAGTCGGTGGGTTTGCCAAAATCGATCACCAGCGCACCCGGCGCACGGGCTTCCCAGAGGTGATATGGGGTCAGGATAAAACCGCTGGACAAATTATCGAGATTATGAAGGTGATGGAACCGCTACATCCGGTGGTTATGGCAACGCGGGTGGACGGACAAAAAGGGGCAGATATCCAGGCGGCGCTCCCTCAAACAACGTATTTTGAAAGGGCTAGAATTTGTGCCATTCAATCCCTACAGCAAATCTCGCGTCAGCCGGGAAACCTCAGCATTTTGACCGCTGGCACCGCCGATTTGCCGGTGGCCGAAGAAGCGGCTGTGACCGCTGAACTGTGTGGTTTTCAGGTGACACGCCTATGGGATGTGGGAGTAGCAGGTATTCACCGGCTGCTGAGCAATCGCCATGTGATTGATAATTCTGATGTGCTGATAGTGGCAGCAGGGATGGAAGGGGCGTTGCCCAGCGTGGTGGCAGGGTTGGCACAATGTCCGGTGATTGCGGTACCCACGAGCATTGGCTATGGAGCAAGCTTTCAGGGCCTAGCACCTTTGCTCACCATGCTTAATTCCTGTGCGACGGGGATTGGGGTTGTGAATATCGATAATGGATTTGGCGCGGCTATTTTGGCAGGACAGATTTTGCGAACGGCCGCTAGAGTGCAAAATGACCCATCTTGATCAGGTGTGTCAAAGCCCTGATGATCAAAAGAATATTGATGATCAAAAACGCCCTGCCTTGTCCAAAGTGATTTGAGACTGCAGAGGTTTAAGACTGCAGTGGTTTAGACAAAGATTCTCTGAGTACTCAAAAATTCGATTGGATAGCAATGTCAAGGATGCATTCTGACTTTGTCTTGGTAAGCATTCCTTAGCGCCGTACGACGACGCAGGGTCTCACCGCTAGCGCCGTACAACGACGCAGGTCGAGTGAGCCCCTGCTCGTCAAGGCTTCTAGCAATGACTATTGTCCTAACTCACTCGATAGAAGAGGCTATAGACCTCAAGAAGCAGCTACCGTTTCGGCTGCGATCGCAACTTCAACCTCTCTGGTGGCAATCACATCTGCAATTTGCGATTCAATTTCATCTTTGACAATTTGGCGATACTCCAGGAAGTGCTCGATTTGGGCACATACGGTCAGATAGCTAGCAACGCCACCGCGGTTGTGCTTCATCATGCTAAAAAGATACCGCCAAAAAGTAGAGCGGGTTTTTCTTTCAATTCCCTGTTTCCAGCAGACAATCGCCAGCGCCTTAACTAAGTGCCAGTTAAAAGGTTCCTTGGCTGACTTAGGTTTGGGGCCACGGCTTTTGTCATTGTGGCAAGGGGCCTCACCAAGAATGCGGTAGTGGCGATAGCAGCGGTCTAGATACTTCTGTGGATCGTAGAGGTGCCAAAAGGCATCGACATATTCTTGGGCAACTTCTTCCACCGGGCGGGTGGGCACAAAGTTCATCAGCGTCGTTTGGTGGATATTGGCCGTTTCTTTCCCGGCGAGCAGGCGGCCTTCTTTTTCGAGACGATGCCAGAGGGCAGTATCGGGCAAGGCTTGAAGCATACTAAACAGTGCGGTCGGCACAGAGCACTGTTCTACAAATTGCACAATGCGATCGCCTGCGCCCTTTTTCTCACCATCGAAGCCAATAATAAAGCCCGCCATCACTCGGATACCGGTACTGGCAATTTTATGGATAGATTCACTGAGCGGATCGCGCACATTCTGAAACTTTTGGGTGACCTTAAGACTGTCGGCATCGGGCGTTTCTACGCCCAGGAAAACCGCGCCAAAGTTACAGGCCGTCATCAAATCCATCAGCTCTTGGTCATTGGCCAAATCTACCGAAGCTTCAGTCGAGAAGGTAAACGGATAGCCTTTTTCCTTCATCCAAGGTGCAAGGGCTTTGAGCATCAGCTTAACGTTGCGCTTATTGCCAATGAAGTTGTCATCGACCATAAAAATACTGCGCCGCCAGCCGAGCTGATAAAGAAACTCCAGTTCTTTAATCATTTGCTCTGGTGTTTTAGTGCGCGGCTTGCGGCCATAGAGCACAATAATGTCGCAAAATTCGCATTGAAACGGACAGCCCCGTGAAAACTGCACAGCCATCTCTGAGTAGGCATCTAGCTTGAGCAAATCAAACCGAGGTATTGGGCTCAAGCTGACATCGGGGCGCTCTAGGGCCCGAAAGGTGCCTTCGGTTTCCCCCTTTTCAATCGCTTCTACCAGCATCGGCAGTGTGATTTCGCCTTCATCTAACACGCGAAAATCAGCCCCAGCTTCAATCACTTCTTGGGGCAAGGCCGTGGCATAAGGCCCACCGACTGCCACCGGCAGGTTACGCCGCTTCGCTTCACGGATTTGGGCTAGCATATCGGGCTTTTGCACAATCATGCCAGATAAAATGACCAGATCAGCCCAATTCCAATCTGCTTCGCTCAGCGCTTCCACATTGCGATCAACCAGGCGTAATTCCCATTCATCTGGCAAAATGCCTGCTACTGTGACCAAGCCCAAGGGCGGCAAAATAGCCTTGCGGCCCGCAAGTTCGATAGCTTTGTCAAATGACCAAAAACTCTTGGGAAACAGTGGATAAATCAGTAGAGCTTTCATAAGAAATGCCTAGTCAAATGAAGAACTATGAAAATTGAATAGCGGATAGCGTCAAGCGGTCTAATCTATGACACCCTATCACGTCTGAGATCGGGCAAGGACCTATGTAGGGACAATTTCAGTAGGCTGGACAATTTCAGTAGGCTGGTAGTGCGATCGCACCGTTTCGTTCGGCCGTTGACCTTTGGAGGTGCCATCGTTTCCTGGGCACTATAAAAGTAATTTTTCGAGCTGTTGAATCATGATGTCCGAGCTAGAGCAGTCCCACAGTCTTGATTCTAAAGCCAGCAAGGCTTTGACCGCTACAACCAGCATCGATACAACGTTAGACTTTGCCCTCGGTACTGCTCTAGATCTTTCAGCCGTACTCAGCGCTGCTCAAAGCATCTCCGGGTCAATGCCACCCGATCAGCGGCTATTCAAACTGACCCAAATTATCCTGCGACTCTCTGGGGGCAATTTGTGTGCGTTAGTGTTTCCTGAAAAGGCAACTTGGCAAGTACAGGTCATCGCTACCACCCAGATCACAGAAATTGGCATAGAACCCTTGGCCAACCATTCTCGTTTGCCCGTCAAACTGATTGAGCATGTGATCAAAACCCAAAGCGTCGTTGTCATCGATCATCTGCGTCAGTTGCTGCCGATTATTGATGAATATTTTGTCCATAATGCACCTAAAAGCTTGCTGTGTTTACCTATTCTCAATCAAAAGAGTTTGGCTGGGGTGCTCTATATACAGCATCAATCAGCCAGTGATGTCTTTACCAGTGACCATATCTCTATTCTCAATTTTTTGTGTGCTCAAGCCTCTATTTCGATCGAAAACGATCGGCTATATCAGCGATCGCAACTCGCCCTACAAAAAGCAAACTATTCACAGCGGCTCCTGAGAAAAGTCATCGATACGATTCCCCAGGTCATTTTTTGGAAAGATCAAACATCCACCTACTTAGGCTGTAACCAAAATTTTGCAAATCTTGCAGGCATCCAGCACCCTGAAGAGATTTTGGGCAAAACTGACGACGACCTGCCGTGGTCGAAAGCAGAAGCCGATGCCTTGCGAGCCAGCGATCAAAAGGTGATGGCCTCTCATCAAGCTGAGCTGCACCGGGTTGAGCCACGGCGACAGCCCATGGTACTGTGCGGTGGCTGGAAATCAATAAAATCCCACTATGTGACGAAGATGGGGCAGTATATGGTGTTTTGGGCAGCCATGAAGATATTAGCGATCGCAAAAAAATGAAGACATCATTCTACAAAAGTCTCAAGCCCTAGAAAAAGCCTTGTCAGCGCTCCAAAGCACCCAGCTACAGATGATCCGGCACGAAAAAATGGCCTCTCTAGGCAACTTAGTTGCGGGCGTCGCTCACGAAATTAACAATCCCGTCGGCTTCCTCAACGGCAGTATTGAAAATGCTCAAGAATACATACAAGATTTGCTAGGGCATCTCAACTTGTATCAACAGCACCATCCCCAAGCAGCGGCAGCTATCCAGGCGAATGCACAAGCTATTGATCTAGACTTTTTACGCAACGACTTACCCGAATTGTTGCAGTCAATGCAGGGTGCCACTGACCGCATTGCCTCCATTAGCGATAGTTTAAGAATTTTCTCCCGCGCCGATACACAGCACAAAGTCAGCGCCGATCTCAATGAAGGGCTCAACAGTACCCTGCTCATTTTGAAGTATCGACTTAAAGCAAACCAACATCGCCCTGCCATCGCGGTGATTCAAAACTATGGCGAACTGCCTCCGGTTGATTGCTTTCCCGGTCAGCTTAACCAGGTGTTTATGAACATCCTTGCCAATGCGATTGATGCCTTCGATGAAGCTGCCGGACACTCTACCTTTGAAGCGCTAGAAGATAACCCCCAACAAATCACGATTACCACCGTAGCGCTAGCCGATCAAAATACGGTTGATATTCGCATACAAGATAATGGCAAAGGCATGAGTGATGACATCAAAGCCAAAATCTTCGATCATTTATTCACCACCAAAGGGGTGGGTAAAGGCACCGGATTAGGACTTGCGATCGCCCGTCAGATCGTTGTTGAGACCCACGGCGGCAGCCTAGACGTTCACGCTGAGCTAGGGCAAGGCACCGAATTCTCCATCCAGCTTCCCATCCAGGGGTAACCCATGCCCCTTTTAGCGTAGGGCAACATGAGTGTCCATCGATTTGCGGCCCAGCGGTTGAACTCACTAGCTCAGCGGCTAGCTCCAATCTTCTCCTTTTTTAATCCATGTAGGCGTAAATATTGTTTCTGTTTGATGGAGGGCACGGGTTTTCGCAAACAGTGCCGCTTCAGTCAGGCCCCAATTTTC
>JAAUPS010000308.1 GCA_012033015.1 Phormidesmis sp. RL_2_1 | reverse complement strand
ATGATAGGGACAGCAGATGCGGCCTTGATCGACTTTCCCTAACGAGAGTTTGGCTGTCCGGTGACAGCAGCGATCGCGCACCGCCGCAGCCTGATCTGCCTCGTCTAACCACAGCACTAAAGGTTCGCCTAGCAGGTCAAAAGCCTGCGGCCCACCATTCAACTGTTGGCGAGGCATGACGGGGTACCAAAAGCGACGGAAAACGGGCTGCTGAGTGACTAACATAAAGAAACGCTATATGAGCACATTGTGTACTGTATACAATTTAGTCAAATATTCTTTTGTAGCCACCGCTACGAAAAAAGGAGGTATAGCAAAGTAAGGAGGTATTCTTACTTTGTCTTGTTGAGCATTCCTTGTCTTGTTGAGCATTCCTTGTCTTGTTGAGCATTCCTTAGCGCCGTACGACGACGCAGGGTCTCAACGCTAGCGCCGTACGACGACGCAGGGTCTCAACGCTGTCTTAGCTTTACTTTAAAACCCTAGATCGAATGGTCACTTCGGTTCCATTGTTAAGATAGTTCTTTTGCAGCCGTGTAGTCCCTTGTAAATACGCAGGCTACCATCAGTACAGCTATCGCCTGAAGCGCAAACAAAAGCGGAGCTATTAGCGTCAGGACAGCAAAAATAGGCAGGACATATCGAGCCATGCCTTTGAGTGCAAAGCGATCGCGCACAAACCAAAGTCCTATCAGATAAATCGCAACTGGTAGGGCCACCGCATAATTGCCAACCCTCAGACCGACCTCCGCATGGTCTGTGACAATATCAACCAATACTGCCAAGCCTGCCCCGACGGCTGCCCCGGAGGCGTAGACCACAGCATGTCCGTAGCCCCAGGTAAAAGCCCTAAACCCATCTGTCGTGGCCAGGTGTTCTTCTTTTGAGAAGTAAAGCCACCATAGGGAACACACAATCACTAAGGCGGAGCAAGCAATGGTAACCAGTGAGCTGTTGTAGCCTGCGGCACTATTTTCAAGGGCTGCCGCCGCTGAAAGCAAGGTTTCCCCCAGCACAATAATGGTCAGCAAACCGTAGCGCTCAATGATGTGATGGCGATGCCAGGATGTGTTGCCCTTGCTTTCAGCTACCGCAGGAACCGCTAGCTCTAAAATAGCGCCAAAAATAAATAAAACACAAAACAACCTCCCCGGCTCAACTGGGCTCAAGGACAGCGTCACCCAATAGGCTTGGGCGATCGCAATGCCCCCTGCATACCACAGCGCCGTTGGCCGACTTGCCCTGTCGGCTCCTCCAGCGGCCCGCAGCCATAGCGCCACCATCGCTAGCCGCATAATCACATAGCCTATGACGATCAGCCCTAGATCTGTGGCGGCAAAAAAACCATCAATCCCAGCGGCGATCGCCAAGGCACCGCCCATAATCACCATGGTTAGCAAACGAAATAACACATCGTCATTGTCGTAGGCGGAGGCGAACCAGGTGTAGTTCATCCAGGCCCACCAAATCGCAAAAAAAGCCGCCGCGAACTTGAGAATGCCTGCGGTGAAGTGGGCTTCAGCAATGGCATGGTGTAGTCCGGCGGCGGCTGAGGCAATTGCAATCACTGATACCAAATCAAACAACAGCTCTAGTGGCGTTGCGGCTCGGTGAGCCTCATGGATGTCGCGCGATCGCAAAGAAAAACGTTTGAACACTTTAGTTACCCCAGAGTTACCCCAGGCGATGAATTACCCAAGGTAATTTAGATCCCCAAGGCGATGAGTTATCCAAATCGTAGCGCCTCGAAGACGAATCTAAAAATGAAAATAGCCGCCAATATCCAAGTGATTACAGGGATCTCGCGGGAGCGTCCGGCAGCGAGCTTGGCAAAGGGATACAAAATCAGACCCGCCGATAGTCCAGCCGCAATCGAGAAGCCTAGGGGAATGAAAAACATGGTCACAAAAGCAGGAATCGCTTCAGTCAGATCACCCCAGCGGATGCTCAGCACGCTAGACATCATTAAAACGCCCACAATCAACAGTGCAGGAGCTGTTGCAAAAGCAGGAACCGCTTCAAAAATAGGCACAAACAACAAAGCAACCACAAACATAATGCCTGCGACCACAGCCGTCAAACCCGTACGCCCGCCTTCAGAGACACCCGCAGCAGATTCGGCAAAGGTGGTAACGGTAGAAGTACCCATAATGGCACCTGCAGTCGTTGCGATCGCATCCGCAGAAAGGGCCTGATTCGCCCGAGGCAACTCTCCTTGCTCATCGATATAACCTGCTTGCGTACCCACCCCCATCAAAGTGCCAATCGTATCGAACATATCAACAAACAAAAAGACCAGCAAAACCGCAAGAAAATCAATAATATTGCCGCCATTAATGCCGCTGAGCCCAACAAAGGCTTGACCAAAAAGATGGGAAGGAAAGGCCGGAATGGCAACGATGCCAGTAGGCGCTTGAGCCACCCCAAATACCCATCCCAACAGGGCAGTGCCAGCGATACCCCAAAGCAGTGCGCCTTTGATGCGTCTGAGAATGAAAAAGGTTGACAGGAGAATCCCAAAGGTTGCCAGCAAAGTAGCAGGCTCTCTGAAGCTACCAAACGAGGTTTTAGTCACTTCATTGGCCACAATCAAACCCGCCCCGCCAGTGGCCGTATTGCCACTAAGGCCAATATAGGCCAGGAACATGCCAATCCCAACAGTTGTAGAAGCTTTAATACAAGATGGCACAGCGGCAATCAGGTAGCGGCGAATATCAGTCACGGTGAGCGCAATAAAGATCACACCTTCAATCAGCACACAGGCCAAAGCGGTACGCCAATCGATGCCTAAGCCCAATACAACAGAATAGGCAAAAAAGGCATTTGTCCCCATGCCGGGTGCCAGCACAAACGGGTATTTAGCATAAAGCCCCATCACCAAAGTCCCAATGGCGGCGGTAATCCCCGTGACGACGACTAATTCCCTAAACAGATCGCCCGAGGTCTGCAAAAATACCGCATCTGACATAATCAGCGGGTGAACCACCAGGATATAGGCCATGGTCATAAAAGTTGTTAAGCCAGCCAGTATTTCTGTGCGAAAATTTGTTCGGTAATGCTCAAACTGAAAATACTTCGCAACTGAGGCCTGCCACCCCGAGTAGGGCGGCGGTGACGACGGCGGCGGTGCACCAGGTGGACTCGGTTGAAGTTCTGCATTGGTCTGGTTCATAAAGATTCTCCAAAAGAAGGGACTTACCTAGTCAAGATGAGGAGGTCAAGACCAGATAGAGCATAAAAATAGGAGCCATGTGTGCCCATCAGTCACACACACTAATTCTGCATACTGTATACAATTTTAATGCAAGCGATTGTGCTAAAAGTTACATTTTTGCTTTCAATAAAAGTCCTCTGAACCTACACACCTCAGAGGACTTTTTATTAAAAGCAAAACAGTTTGAGCAAAACAGTTTGCACAAGATTGGGGTTGAGCAAGACAAGTCAAAATTATCAAATGTAACCTATTGACTTTTATAGATCCGCTCTAGCCAATCGCGCTGTTCTTCGCTGACCGGAAGATAAGTATAGAGACGCGCTTTAGCCGCATAAGCATCTCGCGATGTCGGCTGAACCGATTTCTGAGGGCGATGAATCATAAAGCTGAGCGCAGCTTTCAACCGAGATTGAAACGACTGCTTGAGCGACTGCTGACCTTGGTGATCACTTGGGTTTGAAGATGACGTGAAACGAGATTTATTTTGCACAATCTAGCTTATAAAATAAAAAAACTGTATATTTAGCTACTATTTTAGCTGCTAGATTATCGATCGTTAATGTGCGCTTGAAAAATCTATCCAAGTGCATAGAGAACGGCGCAAAGACATACTTAGCCATATGCCATATATAGCGGTACCCGGATGCATTCTTAACTTTGCCAGTCGAGTTGCCTGTTGTCTCAATAAAATAAAGACTTGAGCCGATAAGACTGTCCTCAGCAACTCGACAGCAACTCAACAGATGCGATAGCGTTAGCCCCTAGCCTCTCTTCTACAAAGATGCATACTTTACAAAGATGCATCCAATAGAGATATGCATCTAGATATGCCTGAAATCCAGCAGAAGGCCCTAGCATGAAGGCCCAGAAAAACTTGAGAGAAAGTCAGCCAAACTTGCTCAAAGGTATTATCATTTGATTTATGTATACCGTATACAACACATATGTGCGCCAAACGATAAAAACACAGCAATAAAAACACAGCAATAAAAACACAGCGATAAAACACAGCGAATAAAAGCTATGTGAGTGAGCTATTATCAAGGCGACTTGTTGACTTTGGCTGGCTTGGCCCTAACTGGCACAGATGTCCTACCCGTGATACGACATGTTAGCAATCTGTAAACTGATGAACAGGCTGATGAACAGGCGATTACATGAGCGATTAGCCCGCGCTATTGTGCTGAGCGCTCTTACCTTTAGCCTAATTTTGGCAGCCCCTACCGTTAGCTGGGCTGCTGATTCTTCCAATAATCAGGCGATTAATCAGGTGGCTAGCTTGATCGCACCCGAAGCCGATACCAAAATTACGATTTATCTTCGCCCTGAAGTTGGCAAGGCTAAAGCTGGATATGGGATCGATGGCGATTTGGTAACAGTTCTAGAGCAAGTCAGTGATAACCAACGTTTGATTTGGCACCATATTCGCTTCGATAATCCACCCTACGCTGAGGGCTGGGTGCAAGAAACATTTCTTTCTATAGAAGCGCCTGCAGCGTCTCAGGGCCAAAATCAGCAGGTAGGGTCGTCTCCTCTAAAGAATCGCTACCTAGGCAACCAGCAATCGCAGTCTAGTCAGGGCATACAGTCTAGTCAGTCTAGTCAGGGCATACAGTCTAATCAAAGGTCGCAATCTAATCAAGGCACACAGTCTAATCAAATGTCGCAGTCCAATCCGTACAACAGCCCACAGTCCTACTCCCAGCGAAATCAGAATTAATGGCTGCTCCCGATGCAAATACGCTGGCGGCGGCTAGCTTAGTGGTAGAACACACCGTCCCGAGGGGTGAAGGACTGGCCTTTCGCTGGTGGCATTCGAAAGTAACGCGCAGAGCCAAACGCTTTGAGGGACATATCCGGACTGACTTATGCCCGCCAGTAACAGGAGCGCAACCCGGTCAGCCGATGAAGTGGTATTCGATTGTTCATTTTGAATCGCCCGAGCTACTGAATAAGTGGATGAAATCGCGCGATCGCGAAACCGTGATCCAATCTGGTCGTAAAACCTTTTCCTCCTACCAATTCATCTCTTTTTCCACCGGACTCGAAGGCTGGTTCTCTGGCAAAACAGGCACAGAACAAATCGGCATTGGCCCACCCGCCTGGAAGCAAAATGCAGCCGTTATTTTGGCCCTTTATCCGACTGTTATGCTGCAGTCAGCCCTATTTGCTGCCCTGGGCTTCATGCAGGGTTGGTCAATGCCCAATGCCATGATGGTCAACAACATCATTACCTCTTCTTTATTGACCTGGGTGGTGATGCCATTAGTGACGCGCCTGCTGAGCTTTTGGCTGCAACCGAGCCCTCAACCCATCACTCTAAAGACAGAACTGTTGGGCTCAGGTGTGGTGATATTTGCCCTAGGGCTGATCGTCTTGTTGTTTAATCA
>JAAUPS010000095.1 GCA_012033015.1 Phormidesmis sp. RL_2_1 | reverse complement strand
ACGCCGATGGCGAGGCTACGTCAACGGGTACCGCTATAGATAAAGCGACGCAAATGCTAGAGACCGTCGATACGATAGTAGCTCGACAGACAAGCCTGGATGACTTCATGATGATTAAAAGCAAGCGGCATTTTTAGAGCTTTAGCGACAGGAAACCAGCGGGCTTCAACGACTTCTCCCCGAGAAACCTGTGGGTTTAGCTTGGGGAGTTCTGCTTGCTCTAGGTGAAACATGAGAGCGTATTTAAGGGTGACGTTTTGCCGCCGGAGGGGCTGGCTATATACCTCATAGGGATGGTCTAGATTGCCTTCAAATCGGAAATCCTGAGTGAGCTGGGGAATGTCAAGGCCGAGTTCTTCCCACACTTCGCGGTACACCGCCTCGGTAGCTGTTTCGTCATAGTCCAAATATCCCCCCGGCAGCCCCCACTGCCCAACCCCATCGGGCAAGTCTTCTCCCCGCTGACCCAAGGGCACATACTGAGTGCCCCTACTGACAAAAAAGAGCACGGGCAAGACAGTCACGCTGCGGCTAATCCAAATTTCTTTACCATCATGCTGAATACAGCGATTAGGCGTACTTTTAAATTTCACGTGCAGATCCACACCTAAAGATTTGCGCCAATCGCCTCTTCTAAAACATCCGCCATACTTTTGCCTTCAGCCTTTGACCTTGCTTTTAGCTTGGCAAATAGCTCATCCGAAACGCCCACGCGGTTGCGACGACGGCCAGAACCTATAGGTTTAACCGGAATGTAGGTTTCGCTAAACTGACGCAGGGCTTCAAAGGTGTAGCGATCGCAAAAATCACCAAAACTCTCCCCCGCACTGCGATACTGCTTAAAGCAAGCAAACAACGGCTCTAGCACCTTCTCCAAGTCATTCTCATGGAGCTTCTCCAGATAGGGCCTTGCCAGCCGAGTTTGATTCGGACAGCCCCCCAACCAGAGCTGATAGCTCTGCGGCGCTTGGCCCACAAACCCTAGCTCAGCCATGTAAGGCCGCGCGCAGCCATTAGGGCAACCCGTCATCCGCGTGACAAAGGTTTCGCCCCTCAGCTCCAGCTTGTTTAACAGCTTGCGCGTGCGCTGCAAAATATTGGGAATAATGCGCTCCGACTCCGTCACGGCCAACCCGCAGGTCGGCAACGCCGGACAGGCCATCGCATAGCGCTCCAAGGAATCTAGCTTGCTGTCAGGCGTAATGCCATCTCGATCCAAAATCGCCTGAATTTCTGCTTTATCTCCAGGGTCAATGTCACACAAAATAACGCTTTGATTAGGCGTTACCCGCATAGGAATATTGAACTTTTCAACAATCTCTTTGAGCGCTGTTTTGTTACGCAGTGGGCCTTGATTATGCACCCGGCCATTGCGAATATGAACCCCAACAAACAGCTTGCCATCACCCTGCTCATGCCAGCCCAAATAATCTTCAAACTTCCAAGGGGGCAGCGCTCTATAGGGCTCCAGCTTTTTGCCAAATCGCTTTTCCACTTCAGCAATAAACTTCGGCAAACCCCAGCGATGCACCAAATACTTCATCCGCGCCAGACGACGATTAAACCGCTCACCATAGTCTCTTTGGGTGAAGACAATCGCCTTAGCCAGTTCATACACATCATCTTTATCAACGTAGCCAATGTGATCGGCCACCCGCGCAAAGGTCTCCGCTTTATTGTGAGTGCGACCCATGCCACCGCCTGCCATCACATTAAAGCCCTGTAGCTTACCGTTATCGTCAGTTATCACCACAAAGGTAATGTCTTGCGTGTAAGCATCCACCGAATTGTCACCCGGCACGGTGACCGCACATTTAAACTTGCGGGGCAGGTAATAGGTGTTATAAAATCGGCTCAATCGACTCACCAAAATCGGTCTTGACCCGGCCTCCTTGACGCGCCGCAATGACCTCGGGATCTTCTTCGGTAGTGACCACTTTTTCGCCATCTAGCCACACTTCGTAGTAGGCAGGCGTTTGAGGTGTCAGCAAATCAGCGATGTTTTGGGCATATTTGCGAGCCAGTACATACTCAGGCTTGGTTTTGTAAGGCGCTGGGGGAGCCATCACATTGCGGCTGAGATCGCCGCAGGCACCTAGGGTTGAGCCCATGCTGTGGATAATGTCTGCCAGCGTTGCTTTGAGATTTTTCTTTAAAATGCCATGGAGCTGGAAGGCTTGGCGAGTGGTTGCCCTAAGGGTGCCATTGCCATATTTATCCGCAATGTTATCGAGGGTGAGATATAGCTCAGGGGAAATGTAGCCGCCAGGATTGCGCAGGCGGAGCATCATGGAGTAGGGCTTTTCTTGTCCGCGTACAACCTCATCGCGGTTGTACTGCTGATAAGAACCGTGGAATTTTAAGATTTGGATGCCCGCTTCAGTGAAGTGGGTGGTGTCCTGGGCTAGCTCAGTCGCCACCGGCTCCCGCAGAAATTGGCTGTTTTCTTTGATGCCTTCAAGCTTAGAAACTTTTTTTTCAATGGGCTGTTCAGCAGGTTTAATAGGCGTTTGAACCATGGGGAATACGGATGAGGAGCGTGGTTTGCGATTTTTTCTGACGTTGATTGGGCTTGTTGGATCGGGTTTGGTGATCTGGGGCTTTGTTGATCGGGTTTGGTGATCGGGTTTGGTGGTCGGGCGGGCGGGCGTTTTGGGGCGTATTTTAATCACCGGTAATCCGGTCGGGATTTGGGTGTATATATAAAAATTTTATCACCGTAGTCTAAAGAAGGTGTTTGACTCTCAAGAAATCGACTTATTCTGATGCAATCTGATGCAAATAGTGATGATGTTAATTGCGATATTCCTATGACCGATTCCATGATGTATAGCGAGGAGATGTTTGTCTTTCTCACCCCTGATGCCAATGAGATTTTTCTGAGCCCGGCTGAACTCATTGACAAGCTAAAGCAGGTGCTGACAGCCTACGATGGCATATTGTCGCCTGAACTACAAAAGCTTGCCTCTGTGGAAAAGCAGGCAGAATATTTGCAGCAAACCCACTGCGAATTTGAAACGGCCCCCGGAGAGACCGTTCAATGGTACGCAGTGCGCTTAGAAAAATAATTTTATAGGCAAATAATTGACGCCAGTACTACCCATTAATTTTAAAACAGCACTTTTACGCAATCACTGCTTTCATCGCCAAAGCGATTTTTTCTCTGCTGGCTGACTCACTTCAGCCGCGATGCCGGGGCCAAAAAAGGTTTCGATTTTGGCTTGCTTTTCCTGCCATTTCTCAAAAGACACATAGGGTGAGTCAAATTCCAACACGAGGGTATAGGCACCTTCGCGCTGTTCTTCGTGTAAGCCCTCTAGCACAGGCCGCTGGGTGTCATTGGGGCTCAGGCCAAGGCGCTCTAGGGTGTCGTCTAGGTGGGCTTCTTGGCCGTAGCGATAGCGGGTGACGTCTTTTCGCACTTGGGTTTGGGTTTGGGTGGCTTGTGCGCGCAACGCAATCACTGCGGCGCTGGGCATCTGGGTGTAGGGTACGGGCGCTAGCTCAGCAGCGCGCAGGGCCAATCCCCCTAGCAAAATGGGCACGCCGTAAAAGAAGCCCACTAGGTTAAGTGTGGCGTTTTCTTGAGCGTAGGCGACAAAGCCCACGATGGTGAGAATACCACCTACGATCAAAAGGACGCCGCCGAGGGGAATTTTGCGAATCATGGAGTCTGTTTCCTTAGTTTTTTTCCTTCAATCAGGTTTTTATGTCGCAATATAGGCAAGGGTGCAGGTGCACGGGTACCCGTATGTGCTTATCCTAATAAAGAAATGTAACTTAGTCAGAGACCCCTTGGTTATGGAATTTACTGCGCTTCAAACCCGAATTGAGCTGATCCGCGATAAGCGTCAGTCGCTGCTACGCTTGCTAGAGCAGCCCGGTATTGGGACTTTGCGGATTGACGTCAATCAGGCCCTGGAAGAAATTGACGATTTGCTAGAAGAATTTGATCGGGCTTTTCCTGGTCAAGTCGCCTCTTAAGTTAAATTGCCTTCTCACTTATTGCCTTCTCACTTAAGGTTGTAAGAGAGCAACTTTGAGAGAGCATTTTTTCGAGAGAGCAACTTTGAGAGAGCAACTTTGAGAGAGCAATTTATTGAGAACATTCGACTTCAAAAATGGGTAAAACATTTACGGCTCAAATCAATCATCAGGGCACGGTTCACAGCATTCAAGTGGCTGAAGACCAAACGGTGCTAGCTGCCGCCCAACAGGCTGGGTTAGATTTACCCACCTCCTGCAATGCAGGGGTGTGTACGACTTGTGCGGCGATGATTTTAGAAGGTTCTGTGAATCAAGAAGACGGCATGGGGGTAAGCCCTGAGCTACAGGCAGATGGATATGCGTTGCTCTGTGTGGCTATCCCGACTTCGGATCTGAAAATAGAGACGGAAAAAGAAGACGAAGTTTACGCCCGTCAGTTTGGTCAGCAGGGGTAGAATTGGTCGGCCAAGTGATAAGGCTGCCTATCTCTGAGACAATGCAAGCTCATGTAAACTCATGCAAACCAAATTGATCGCGCTAGAGGTGTCTTTGCTAGAGGTGTCTTTGCTAGAGGCGTCTTTGGGGATATCACCGGATGAATTGCGATCGCGCATCGAAGCTCAGCTTGCTGCCTACGGCACCCCCCTCCGCTGGGCCATCACCTCAACTGACGCTGAGCGCCAAATCGCTTATATAGAAGCTGTTGTCACCATCCCATAATCAATCTCGCAATCCTTCAGTGCCCCTTCACAAGCTACAGACAACGCTGCTGATTATTCCTACGGGTATCGGCGCAGCTATTGGCGGATACGCCGGAGATGCCTTACCGATAGCCCGCACGCTGGCTCAAGTGAGCGATCGCCTGATCACCCATCCCAATGTGATGAATGGCGCGCAACTGTACTGGCCCATGGAAAACGCCTTTTATGTAGAAGGCTACGGGCTAGATCGCTTTGCTGCTGGTGATTGGGGCCTACAGCCCGTGCATCAAAATCCGATTGGGTTAGTGATCGATCACGCCGTTGAAGATGACTTGCGCTGGCGACACTTACAGGCAGCCGATGCCGCTCGCGCCTCCCTAGGGCTAGATATTCGCGCCTATGTAGTCACGGATAGGCCCTTGGGTGTAACACTCAAGACCACCGCATCCGGGGCATCATGGGGCACGCTGGAAAATCCTGGAAGTTTGCTGCGGGCGGCAGCACAGCTAATTGAGCAGGCAGGCGTACGGGCGATCGCAGTGATTGCCCGATTTCCTGACGATGAAGACTCACCTGCGCTACACGCTTATCGCCATGGTCAGGGCGTCGATCCATTGGCAGGCGCGGAGGCCATCATCAGCCATTTAATCGTGCGCACCTTTCAACTTCCCTGCGCCCACGCACCAGCACTGGCCCCCCTGCCGTTAGATCCGCAAATCTCGCCGAGATCCGCTGCCGAAGAACTGGGATATACCTTTTTGCCCTGTGTGTTAGCAGGTTTGAGCCGGGCACCTCAATTTGTGCTCGATGCAGACAAAACAGATGCCTCCGTGATCGCAGCGCACCAGGTCGATGCCGTGGTCGTGCCTGCAACAGCGTTTGGTGGCAGCGCTGTCATGAGCTTGGCACCACAGTTAAATCGGCGAGGTGCACTCGTGATTTCAGTGGCCGAAAATACGACGACCATGGCCGTGAATGCGGCTGATTTAGGCATTCAAGCCATCTGCGTCCATACCTATTTAGAGGCGGCAGGTGCGATCGCGGCCTACCGAGCTGGCGTGGCCCCTAGTGCACTGCGCCCGACGATTCAATCGTTGCCTTCTCTAGCGTCCATTTCCCCTAGGCCATTTCCCTAGGCTCAGGCAGTCATTAGCCAGCCATCAATCGTGAAAAAACGTTAATTAAAAACCTCATGCAAACGGGAATTCTCCTGTCTCCTAAGGTATCTTTTGAGGGATAGGTTCAAAATGTCTGTCTGTACTGGCAGGCTGTATATACTGGAAACAGAAGTTACTCGCAGAAGAGCTGAGGAAAAAACGACATGGGACTGTTTGATCGCGTTAGCCGAGTGGTGCGCTCCAATTTGAATGCAGCGGTAAGTTCGGCTGAAGATCCAGAAAAGATTCTAGATCAAGCCATTGTGGACATGCAGGAAGACTTGATCCAAATGCGTCAGGCAGTGGCCAAGGCGATCGCATCCCAAAAGCGAGTCGAACAGCAGGCAAACAAAGCCCAATCTGCTGCAACCGAATGGCAGCGCCGCGCCCAACTCGCCTTGCAAAATGGGAAAGAAGACATGGCCCGTGAAGCCCTTGTGCGCAAAAAAACGCAGGCTGAAACCGCCGCCGCCCTTAAAAACCAACTCGATCAGCAGGCGGCCTCGGTAGATACCCTCAAGCGCCAGCTCATCGCCTTAGAGAGCAAAATTTCCGAAGCAAAAACCAAAAAAGATATGCTCAAGGCCCGTGCCAGTGCCGCCAAGGCCAACGAGCAACTGCAAAAGAGCGTAGGCTCACTAGGTACTAGCAGCGCCATGAGTGCCTTTGAGCGCATGGAAGAAAAAGTGTTGATGATGGAAGCCAGTGGCCAAGCCGCTGCTGAGCTTGCAGGTGCCGATCTCGAAAGTCAGTTTGCCAGTCTAGAGTCCGGCAGTGATGTGGACGACGAGCTAGCAGCGCTGAAAGCTCAAGTGCTCGGGGGCACAGCACCAACGCAAGAATCGCTACCGGCGGCTGATGAGCCCACCGTTACGCCCCAAGATAGCGCAGACCCTGTCGTCGATGCTGAACTCGAAGCCCTAAAGTCCGAGTTAGATAGCCTGTAGGGTTAGTGCCACAGCGCTGATGATAGATGGTGACAGATGATGATAGATTCAGCGCAGATCTACATCAGCGCTGAATCTATCATAGCGCTGATATGTTCTTCGAATATGCAGTGTGAATAATGCCAATCGCCGATCGCCTTGCCCCCTTACAGACCAATGTTTTTGCCGACATGGATCGGGCTAAAGCGTCAGCTATTGCCGCTGGTCAGGCCATTATCGATTTGTCTTTAGGCTCATCTGATTTGCCTACACCGCCCCATGTTTTGAGTGCGATCGCCGAAGCCCTCCACGATCCACAAACCCACGGCTATGCGCTATTTAATAGCACCAAAGATTTTCGAGTGGCTGCCGCCCAGTGGTATCAGGAAAAATTTGGCATAGGGGTTGATCCTGACACTGAAGTGCTGCCACTGATCGGCTCTCAAGAAGGAACAGCCCACCTCCCCTTGGCCGTGATGAATCCAGGTGATATCGCACTGCTGCTCGATCCGGGCTATCCTTCCCATGTTGGCGGAGTATACCTCGCCGGAGGCAGCATTTACCCCATGCCCATACTGGCTGAAAACAACTTTTTGCCAGTCCTTGCCGACATCCCGGATGCTGTCGTTGCTAAGGCCACGATGATGGTGCTCAGCTATCCCCACAATCCCACCACGGCCAGTGCGCCGCTCTCATTTTTAAAGCAGCCGTTGCCTTTTGTCAGCAGCACAACATTACCCTGGTTCACGATTTTCCCTACGCTGATCTATACTTTTCGGGCAATCCGGTGCCGTCTGTGCTCCAGGCCGATCCCAAAAAGTCAGTTTCTATTGAGTTTTTCACGCTTTCCAAGTCCTACAATATGGGCGGCTTTCGGGTCGGCTATGCGATTGGCAACGCCGAGCTAATTAAGGCTTTGCGACAAGTGAAAGCAATAGTGGACTTTAATCAATATCGAGGGATTTTGCGCGGTGCGATCGCCGCCCTTTCTGGCCCCCAGGAGTGCGTTACTCACATGGTCGAAACCTTTGCCAATCGCCGTAACGCGGCGATTGAAGCATTGCAAACCATCGGCTGGTCAGTGCCCGAACCTAACGCGACGATGTACATCTGGGCCAAGCTACCAGATGCTTTACCCCACGGCTGGGCAACCAACTCGATTGATTTTTGCACAGAACTTATTGCCGATACAGGGGTTGCCCTGGCTCCCGGACGGGGCTTTGGTCAATCCGGTGAAGGTACGTACGCCTTGCGCTCGTGCAGCCGCCCGATGTGCTAGTGACTGCCATCAGCCTCATGGGCCAATTTATCAACGCTAGTAAATTTGGGGCTCATGGCTCGGACGCAGATCAGTAAATACACGCAAATCATAGCGAGCACCAGCCAACGATCACCAGCCGTTTATTTTTACGGATTATCCAAAGCAGTCTGTTTAGACCCATCTCTGCCCATCTCTGCCCATCTCTGTCAGTACAGCGGCTATCAATCCGGCAGCCGTAAAATCTGTTAGTCAAAGGTTTGATCCGATGATTGATCGCTTAATTTCTCTAAATCCTGCTGCTTAAGAAAATCCTCCACCATTTTATTCAGGTTTTGTACAGATGTACCGACCTCAACGATGTTGTTCTCCAAGCGATTCGAGATAATAGCCATCGACTGTAGGTGATTGAGGATTTGACTAACCGACTCTCGGTATTGACTGGCAAATTCTTGAGTATTCACAGGTGTGTAAGAGATAAAAAAATAATAACCCTTGCTGGTACTGAGTGTTGCAGCAAGCTGAGGTCTATGAGATTAATTAATGTAGATGCGTAATACCGCTTAGATTACTTTGCTGAGTATATTCTTAATCGCTAGCAGCTTGATGGCATGGCTCTAGCTGTAGATAATAGGTCTATTGTACGTGTATCCGCTTATACATCAAATTCTCCTATATCTCAGATTGATGTGGCAACTGATACACCGAATCTTTGTGATTGGTTGATCTTTTTAAAGCACGACCCCAGCATCAAAGCGTATCAACGCGCGCAAGATCAGCCGCTACATTTTGGCGCACTCTCCTTAAAGCCCCTTAAAATGTTGAGTGGCTCCCTCGCTTAAGCAGTCCCTTAAGCCCTATCTACCCTATCTACAGTGACTACCTCTCCAGTACCCTCTTCAGTACCTTCTGCTTCAACTGTGCCTAACACCTCTGCTTCAAGGGATATCAACACCCTCGTCACAAATCCAGAGCGACTATCCCAGCGGCTCGGTGAAATTCCCCAGGAGCCGGGCGTGTACTTTATGAAGGATGAGACGGATCAAATTCTTTATATTGGTAAGTCCAAAAGCTTGAGAAGCCGAGTCCGCTCCTACTTTCGTGATGCGGCCCATCACCATACGCCCCGCATTGCGACGATGGTACGTAGGGTCGCTGATATTGAATTTATCGTGACGGATACCGAAGCGGAAGCTTTGGCGTTAGAGGCCAATCTGATTAAGCAGCATCAGCCTGACTTTAATGTGTTGCTCAAGGATGACAAAAAATATCCTTTTCTTTGCATCACTTGGTCAGAGGACTATCCACGCATTTTCATCACCCGTCAGCGCCGTAAAAATCCCCAAAATCGTTACTATGGCCCCTATGTCGATACGGGTTTGCTCAGACGTACACTGCAAATTGCTAAGCGAATTTTTCCCTTACGGCAGCGGCGGCAGCCCTTATTTAAAGATAGACCTTGTCTCAACTACGATATTGGTCAATGTCCAGGTGTTTGCCAGCAGTTAATCACACCTGAGGACTATCACAAAATCGTGCAGCGGGTGGCGATGGTGTTTCAAGGGCGATCGCACGAACTGATCGACATCCTCACAGACAAAATGTCGCAAGCGGCTGAAGCGCTTGACTTTGAAAAAGCGGCCATCATTCGCGATCAAATCAAAGGACTCGAAACCTTGGGGGCTCACCAAAAAGTTGCCCTACCCGACGATACGGTTTCGCGCGATGCCATTGCCCTGTCTGCCGATGAAGAACATGCCTGCGTTCAGCTTTTTCAAATCCGAGCAGGACGCCTTGTCGGGCGTCTAGGGTTTGTTGCCGATGCTCAGTCCGGCACCCCAGGAGAAATTTTACAGCGGGTGTTAGAAGAGCACTATCGCCTTGTCGATTCGGTCGAAATCCCGGCTGAAATTTTGGTGCAGCATACCCTCCCCGAAGGGGACATGCTCGCTAATTTTTTAACCACGCAAAAAGGTCGTAAGGTCTCGATTGACATGCCCCAACGGCAAGCCAAAGCTGAACTGGTCGAAATGGTAGAGCGCAATGCCCAATACGAACTTGCCCGCACCCAGCGCTTTGCCGATCGCAACCATCAGGCCATGGAGGATCTTGCCGAACTAGCCGATCTTCCTGGCCCGCCCAAACGCATTGAAGGCTACGATATCTCTCATATTCAAGGCTCCGATGCGGTCGCCTCCCAAGTGGTTTTTATTGATGGCCTCCCTGCCAAGCAACATTACCGCACCTACAAAATCAAAAATCCGACGGTCACCAGCGGCCATTCCGATGACTTTGCCAGCATGGCCGAAGTCATTCGCCGTCGGTTTCGCCGCTATGGGGAAGATCCGAGTAAGCAGCGGGTTGGTAACCCTGATTGGCCCGATTTGGTGATGATTGACGGTGGCAAGGGGCAGCTCTCCGCTGTCGTCGCTGAGTTAGAAGATATGAACTTGCTCAGCGAGCTGCGAGTTGTCAGCCTAGCAAAAAAGCGAGAAGAAATTTTTCTGCCCGGTGAAAAGACACCCTTAGACACCGAAGCCGATCAGCCTGGGGTCATGCTTTTACGCCGCCTACGAGACGAGGCTCACCGGTTTGCTGTCAGTTTCCATCGAAAAAACGTATGGGCAGAATGCGGCGATCGCGCCTAGAAGATATTCCTGGATTAGGCCATCACCGCCGCAAACAACTGCTCGCCAATTTTCACTCCATCGACTATATCCGCGAGGCATCTCCTCAACAACTGGCCACTGTAGACGGCATTGGTTCACAGCTTGCCCAGCAAATCTACGAATACTTTCATCCTTCGACAGCTTCTTAAAGATTATTTGCCTCACAAAAGCGTGTAAAAAATTGTCGCTTTTAATACATTTATGTTCCTTTTAATTAGCATTCAATGCCAATTCTAATTTTCGAAAATGTCGTTAGATGAAAATCTGTTGAGAAGCATAACAATAATGACCAGCCAAATATAAAGTAAACCTTTATTTATCACCCCGTAATTGTTGATGAAAATGCCTGAATAGGCTGGTTATGACAAGCATAAATACTCATCTATCCTTGGAGTAGTAACCCTTCTGGCAGATTGGGGATCGGTTTAAGGATGGGCGATCCCCAGGTTTTATCTATCTTTAGATGCTTTGCTACTACTCGAAGAAATTGCCATAATAGTCAAGTCAATCATTGACGTTGAAAGCTATCAATAACTCGGTGTTTTTTTTTATTCACTGAGATGACTAGCCGAGGAGCAACGTCTTAAAACTTTGGATAAGTCATTAAGAACTATGAAGGCCATGGAAACACCAGCGAAATCGATTTTGGAGTCATTTTTATTCAATGACGCCCAGAAGACATTAGCCCCCACAACGCTTCAAAGGGTACACTGCCCCACCTGTGGTGGCTCCGCTGAGCGCTATCACCTTGCCGAAAACAGTACAGTACGTACCCAATGCTCTAGCTGTGACTATTTAATGACCGTTTGTGCAGAAACCGGGCGAGTCATCGAAGCCTACGCTCCGAGTTTCTCTCCGGCTGCTTTTGCCTCATCTCTAGCGGTGGCCTAGTTGGTTTTCACCTAGTGGCCCAGTTGGTTTTCACCTAAATGTTTAACTGGCTCTAAAGCAGAAAGCGCACCTCACGAAAAGCGCACCTCATTTTGTGAGGTGCGCTTTTACCGATCATCAGGTATAGCAAAGTAAGAATGCATCCCTACTTCGTCTAGGTGAGCATTCCTTGTCTGGGTGAGCATTCCTTAGCGCCTTACGACGACGCAGGGTCTCACCGCTGTTCGTCGAGTTAGCCTTGATGAATAGAATCTTTTAGCAATAGAGCCCTTTAGCAATAGAGCCCTTTAGCAATAGAGCCCTTTAGCGCTGGCGTAGCCTCTTCGAGGAAAATCACTCATGTCCTCACTCATTCGACAGCAGCCATCGTAGACCTGTTTTAGCGAGAAATGTTTTAACGGCGAATGATCGCTTGTTTCAGCGCCACAATCATTTCTGGTGGTTTTCTGTGTCGCCAGTTGCATTGGTTTGTAGCGAATTAATTCCCAACAGCGCGTACAAAACAACGGTAATCGTAGTGGCCTGCATCAATCTGACTAACATTTAGTAACCTCCTCTCACCCTGGCTCCCGCTCAGATTAATGAGTCCTCACAGGCAAGCGAATCAGTAATGTTACCCAATTTGAATTGGCACAATATTCAGGGGTTTGAGCAAGTGTTAAAACCGCATGACGATAGCAGCTTTTGCAGCTTTTGTGTCATGGATAACACCGTGTGAAAAGCCTCTATAAAAGATGTTTTATTCTATGCTTGATAGGTCATCAGCCTTGAGGAGAATGCCCTTGAAATTTGCCTTCATTATTGATCCTGTTGCCCGCCTAGATCCTAGTCATGATACGAGTGTGGCAATCATGGAAGCGGCGCAGACTTTAGGGCATGAGGTTTATATTACTCAAGCCAATCAGCTCGGTGTGATTCGTGGTCGTGCCTATGCTTGGCTGCAGCCCATCACCATGAAGCCAGTTGTATTGAGAGCTTTTCCTGGGGGGTCTCGTTGGGTATCTGAGCCAGATTGGTATCAGCTTGGTGAAAGCAAATGGTGCCCGCTGGAGGCAATGGATGCTGTTTTTATGCGCAGCGATCCACCTGTGACGGTGCCCTATCTCTATGTCACATACATTCTGGACTATATCGATAGATCTATAACTCAAGTCATCAATTCTCCTAGTGGCCTACGGGCAGCTAATGAAAAGATGTATGCCCTACAGTTTGCAGATGCCATTCCAGAGACAATTGTCAGCGCCGATAAGCAGATCATCCGAGAGGCGGTAGAGCGCTGGGGTGCTGGGGTGCTGAAGCCTTTGGGTGGGAAGGCGGGGGAGGGGATTTTGTTTCTGGAGGGCGGCGATCGCAACTTTAACTCCATGATTGAAGTGAGCACCCACCAGGGTAAAGAACCTGTCATGGTGCAGACTTACTTGCCAGAGGCCAAAGATGGTGACAAGCGGGTCATTCTGCTCAATGGTGAACCGATTGGAGCGGTTAATCGAGTCCCTACGGGCCAAGAATTTCGCGGCAATATGGCAGTCGGCGGCCGTAGCGATAAAACCGCACTCACAGAACGCGATCTAGAAATTTGTCAGCAAGTGGGGCCTGTTCTGCGTCGAGATGGCCTGATTTTTGTGGGTATTGATATTATTGGTGGCTACCTCACTGAAGTCAACGTTACTAGCCCAACCGGTATCCGTGAGATCGATCGTTTAGATGATGTGCGGCTAGCCCATCAGGTGGTCGATTGGATTGAGAAAGCTGCCCAATAGGCCGATTCAAGCCAGTATTTTTCCCCAGTCCAGATGATCACGGTCTGATGATGCTCTCCTTTCTCAAAGTTCCCGATGTGCCTCACTATTGGCTGCGCAACGGGCAAGTACCGCTGCCAATGTTGGCCGATAACGTTTTGAGCAGGCCGTGGGTTAAGCCATGGCTAGGGAGCCATGGACGACAAATCGGTGGCGATAGGAGATTGTTTGGCTCTGAAGCCCTAGTGCCTGTCGATATAGAAATTTGTAACGGCATGGTGACGGCCTTGCACTCGGCAGGTTCAGCAATTGCTGATATTGTCCCGGCCCTTGATCTGCACTCAGGGTTGATTTGGCCGTGCTTTGTAGATATGCATACCCATTTGGATAAAGGCCATATTTGGCCGCGCAGTCCCAATCCCAACGGTACGTTCGATAGCGCGCTAGCGGCGGTGCATAACGATAGCGCCCAGCGGTGGGACTTTGAGGATGTCTATCGGCGGGCGGCGTTTGGGCTGAAGTGTAGCTATGCCCATGGGACGCAGGCGATTCGAACACATTTGGATGCGTTTGATCGGCAGGGAGAGATTAGTTTTGAAGTGTTCCAGCGGCTGCAAGCAGAATGGCAAGACAAGATTGTATTACAGGCGGTTTGTCTGGTAACGCTGGATTATTTTATGGGGCCACCAGGCGAAAGACTGGCAAATTTGGTGGCTAGCTCTGGCGGGGTGTTAGGGGGTGTGGCTTTTATGAATGCTGGGATTGTTCAGCAGCTAGATCGGGTGTTTGAGCTAGCAAAAGCGCGAAATTTGGATTTGGATTTTCATACGGATGAAAGCCTCAATCCCGATGATATGGCGCTGCGTTTAGTGGCTGAGGCTGCGATTCGGCATGAGTTTACAGGCAGATTACTTGTGGACACTGCTGTAGTTTGTCTGTGCAGCCTGAAGATGTAGTAAGGCAAACGATTGAGCAGGTAAAGGCTGCAGGGATTGGTATCGTGAGTTTGCCAATGTGTAATTTGTATCTGCAGGCTCGTTGGCAGGCCGCCAAGAGTCACAAGACACCTCGGTATCGAGGCGTGACGGTTTTGCACGAGCTGAAGGCCGCAGGGGTGAAGGTGGCGCTGGCTTCAGATAATTGTCGTGATCCGTTTTTCGCCTATGGCGATCACGATGGGCTAGAGGTGTTTACTCAGTCAGCTCGGATTGGGCATTTGGATCATCCGATTGGGGATTGGCCGTTGGCGGTGACGCGATCACCTGCACAGATGATGGGGCTCGATCATATCGGCCAGATTGGCGAAGGGATGGCCGCAAACCTAGTGGTATTTAAAGCGCGCAGCTTTAATGAACTGATGGCGAGAAGACAATGCGATCGCACCGTTATCCGCCAAGGAAAGCAAATCGACACGACGCTGCCCGATTATACAGAGCTAGATGATTTAATGCAGACTTAACGCAGTAGATTTTAATGCGATGGGGATAGAACGCCGTAGACGATTAGGTTTCAGAAGGTTGCAGAAGGTTGCAGATCATCCGGCTACGCGAAAGGCTACTCAAATTTTTCTAGCTGTTCCAGCTTCAGCCACATATTGGGTGTGGGCACGCGACCAAATTTGACCAAACCATAATCCTCTCGGGTTTCCAAAATTTCGCCCTTTGTCTCAAAAACATATTTAGACAAACGGCGATCACTAGCCTTGGCCTCTACACTATTCTCAAACTTTTCTCGAACTAGGCGAACAAAATCCCCTTTCTTTACGGGCATGGCTTTCTCACGTATGTTCAACAACTAATGCCGTACATTGTAACGTCTTGACTGTAACGTTTGAGCTGCTTAACGCTGACATTTAGGGCAGTAATGAGCCGAGCGACCCGCTAGCGACAGCCGCACAATTTCACAACCACAGATGCGGCAAGGTTCACCTTCGCGGCCATATACCCAAGCTACACCGCCATAATTGCCATTAGTACCATGAATATCGCGAAAGTCGCTAAACGTAGTCCCCCCCGATTCAATACTAGTCGTCAAAACTTTGACAATAGCTGCATGGAGACGGGCCACTCGCTTTTTGCCCAAGCGCGAGCACGCTACCTTGGGCCGGATTCCACTCATAAACAGCGCCTCATCGGCATAAATATTACCAATGCCCGCCACTAACCGCTGATCTAGCAGTGCATTTTTAATCGGGCGCTGCCGACCCTTCAGTGCCGCAGTCAAATAGTCCACCGAAAATGCCGCTGAAAAAGGCTCTGGCCCCAATTTTTGTAAGCCCGTCATCACAGATTCCACCGGCTGATCCGGCGGTATCCACCACAGCCGCCCAAACGTCCGCTGATCGACATAGCGTAGCTCACGACCGTCATCAAAAAATAATCGCACCCGGCAGTGGGTTTGCACGCTTTCACTTTGGTCAACCCACAGCAGTTGTCCTGTCATCCGCAGATGCACCCCTAACCAGCCCGCAGGCTGGCCTGCAGACAAACCCACAGACGAGCCGCCCATCATAGACGATTCATTGTCAGCTTGACCGCCCTTAGCAAGGTGCTCTGCAGTAGCCCCTAAGGTCGATTCTGATAGAGTCGGGTCTAAGCGCCGCAATTCAGCCAACAAATACTTACCACGTCGATGCCAGCCAACGATCTGAGCATTAGTAACACCAGCCAAAAAAACATCAGCCAGATCGGGATAAGCAATCGTCCGCCCCAAACGCACTTCACCTCCTCGAACGGGCTGATTGAGCGAGACTCGGCTGAGCCCTCGACGAACAGTCTCTACTTCAGGTAGCTCAGGCACTGCACTAGCTTAGTTGAGATTTCTTACTTCTGGCTTTAGGCGCTGGATGCCTAAAGTCCTGAGAAAGCGATTTTTCAGGAGCACCTGCCTTCACTTTTTGAACGCTCACCATATTTGCAGGAGCCGCGTTTGCAGGAGCCGTGTTTGCAGTTGTCCCATTCATGTTCACCTTATTCGCCGCGTTCCCCTTGTTCGCCGCGTTCACCTTGTTCGCCGCATTCACCTTGTTCGTCGCATTCACTTTTCTAAGTGCTCCGCTAAGTGCTCTGCTAGGTGCTCCTAAGTCCTCCAATTCAAACATCCCAAAATTGTTGGTGTTTACACCAGAGTAGTTCACCTTACTAAAGCGTACGACGACAGGATATTTGATGCCGCTTTGATCCACTGAGGCAACAGTGCCAACTTCTTTATACCAATAAGACTCAGGGCGAAGAATCCTAACCTGAGAGCCACGCTGAACCATTATAGAGAAAATATATATTGAGAAAATATTATTGAAACAACAAACGATCTATAGGGACAGAGAAGACTCCGTCCCTACGTGACATAAGCTACATTTCATGAGTTAGAGACCGGCAGGAGAGACAGGCAGCCCCAACCTAATGAGCGGCTGCCTTCTACTTCGCAGGCGCTTGCACTTCTACCAATTCAGCTTCGGCGAAATTGTTGGTATTGACACCCGCATAGTTCACCTTACTAAAGCGCACCACAACAGGATACTTAATCCCACTTTGATCGATAGAAGCGACAGAGCCAACTTCTTGATACCAGTAAGACTCGGGGCGGAGAATTCTAACCTTAGAACCACGCTGAACCATGAATATTAACCCTCTCAAAAATGCTAATACGAGTAAATTACTTAAACAGCTACTCACCCCTTAGATTACTACTCTGCTGGATCGAACTCCCACTTTTACGGTTTAAGTTTTATTGCTTAGAAAAGATAACTTTTGCAAAGGTTTTAGCCTTGGCCAAAGTTATCGCTTTGGTCATATGGCAGTTTTCGGGTGGCGGTTTCCAGATGCCTTTGGGTTCCACCAGATACTTTGACCTTTGAACTAAGCTGTTTTTTAAGCCAGTTCAAAGGTCAAGATATAGCGTATGCATCCAAGAGCAACGCGAGTCACTTGGTCTTGTTGTCACATAAGGCTTTCATGCCGAAAACTGTACCTTAGCCAAGTGACCAACGCTATAGAACAGAGCAAGACAAAACCAACCGATAAATAATTTCAACTCAATAAATATCTTAGCCAAACTGCTATACCGCTGGTACAGATACCCGGAAATTAGGCACGATGGCTTGAGAGCTAGTATGAGCAGACGGCAGTAGCAGTGAATTGGGTAGGTTACTGCTTGTAGGCTGTAGGGATCTCAGCCCTGGCACTGTTGGTATTGTTGGCAATGTTGGTAAAGCCGGTATTGAAGATGCTGTGGGCAAAGTACCTGGTTGTGCCGTAACCGATGCCATCGAAGACACCGACCCTGGTGTGATAGCAACTGAATCATCAGCGGCTGGTGTAGCTTCTGGTGCACCAGAATTGGCTTCTATGGGTCGAGATACCTCAATGCCATTTTCCTCTAAAATCACACGGGGTTCAAAAGCCACTGTCTCAATGCGCTTGACCCGGACGCTCCCGCCTGCAATGCGATCACCCACTCGTACATACCGCTCAGGCTCATTGCCCGAGCGCACAATGGCAATAGGGCTCATTACCCAACTGAATGATGCCAGAAACCGACACCGTTGGGGCAATAACGGGTTGCGGGATGCTCGGCAAAGCAGCAATCGGAGATGGCTTAACCAAAG
Organism: Phormidesmis sp. RL_2_1; assembly: GCA_012033015.1. Classification (GTDB taxonomy): domain Bacteria; phylum Cyanobacteriota; class Cyanobacteriia; order Phormidesmidales; family Phormidesmidaceae; genus Phormidesmis. The sequence goes on along the minus strand of JAAUPS010000095.1, from coordinate 236 downwards.
GCGCATTAGCCGGTTGGACGCGCACTGGCGGTGGTGTAGGTCGATTCGCTGCTGTGCGGCCCCCTGCAGCCGCTGATCTGTCTGCGGCTCCACTTGCTGATCCACTACCACCAGTTTTATTTGTCGCACTAGGTTTAGGCGTAGGCGGAATCGGTAAGTTCGCAAAGGGATCGATGCGATTTCGCTGAACTTGACGCGTACGCGCTGCCGGATCAGTAGAGCGGATTAAATCGGTG
>JAAUPS010000307.1 GCA_012033015.1 Phormidesmis sp. RL_2_1 | reverse complement strand
ATACTCAAAGAGGGGTAGATTGGCAGATGAAAGTTGAAGATGCCAGATGCAAGCTGATTTCCATTTACCCTCAAATTAAGCTTTGACGCTGCACTAGGTGATTGGACAACTCTCTTTCTGAAAGCGCATAGGTTTCTACATCGGCTAGTCCCACATCTAAAATGGCCGATAGCGGCAAGTCAGACGAACTGTCTAAACTACAGCTTAAAATCCGCGCCCCAGATTTTAACAGATGAATATCCCGTTCAACGACAGCTAGCGTGTCGGCACTCACCAAATCAGTTTTGTTCAACAAAATGACATCGCTGTAAATGAGCTGATTGCTATATACCGGGTGAAGCAACAACTTGGGGCCAAACGTCTCAGCATCGACCACGCCTAACACAGAATCTAGCCGGGTCAAATTCTTCAGCTCTGTGCCCACAAAGGTCATCATAATCGGCAGCGGATCGGCCAGCCCAGTGGTTTCTATCACCAGATAATCCATCCGGTCTTCTCGCTCTAACACCTCATAAACCGCATCTACCAAGCTTTCATTAATCGTGCAGCAAATGCAGCCATTGCTCAGCTCCACCATTGTTTGATCTGCCGAGACCAAAAGCTGAGTGTCGATATTGATATCGCCAAACTCATTCACTAGCACCGCCACCTTCAGCCCCTGAGCATTATTCAAAATGTGGTTGAGCAGGCTGGTTTTACCACTGCCTAAAAACCAGTAATGATAGTGACTGGCATTCCTTGCTTGGGAACTGCCATCTCCTGCTCAGGCTCCTGCTTGGTTTTTGGGACTAACATAGGCAAATATTAAATTTGATAATGATTATCATTCTTATAGCATACTGCCAATCGTCTACGATGGTTCAGCAGTGACAAAAAATCTGCTATGCTTTTTCGTAAGTTTCGATAATGATTATCATTTTTAAAGATGCTAGCGGTTCAAGATTTATCTGTTAACTATCGAGGCATTGAAGCGCTAACCGAGGTTTCGTTGACCATCAATCCGGGTGAATGGGTGGGACTTATTGGCCCTAACGGAGCTGGAAAAAGCACTTTAGTCAAGGCGATTTTGAGCCTGGTGCCATACAGAGGTCAGATTTTGCTGAATGGAACAACGATGAAGCGGCAGCGACGGCAGGTGGCCTATGTGCCGCACGATCGCAAATTGACTGGGACTATCCCATCACCGCCTGGAATGTGGTGATGATGGCGCAGACAGCCGCGCTTGGTTGGGGGCGATCGCCCGATGCCAAAGCCAAAAGACGAGTCAGCACAGCGCTAGATCGCGTCGAAATGTTGCCCTGCGAAATCGACAGATTGGTCAGCTTCGGGTGGGCAGCAGCAGCGAATCTTTTTAGCAAGGGCGATTGCTCAGCAGCCCGAATTATTTCTGTTGGATGAGCCTTTTAGCGGCATTGATAAAAAAACTGAGGCGATTATGCTGAGCATTTTTGCCGACCTGAGCGAGCAGGGAAAAACGCTGTTAGTTTGTAGCCATGAGTGGGGCGACGCGCTCCTTCGCTATCATCGCCTCCTATTGCTCAATCGCCGCGTCCTGGCCAACGACACCCCCCAAGCGGTGATGACCATGGACAATATTCAGCAAGCCTACGGGGCCAATATTCAGTCAGTGCTAAACGGCAGTACTCCCGTCCCCTTTGTTTGCTAGCCCAGTGCTTACGTGTCTAATCGAGCAGGTTCTTTTGACGAGTTTGAGAAGGCTTCACTGCGTAAATCTTAATGGCTGAATATAGATAAAGCCCGAACAGCACTAGCTTCTCATAGTAAGGCCGATTATACTAAACAGCTCCACCTAATATCTGCCGCATAAGATGATTTAGACGGATGAATTTCTACCTATCCGTCCTCCCAGGGTGATTAGGTAGAACCATTCCCATCTAATTCGGCGTGTAAAGTTGTTAGATGGAAAGTTTTCCTCTATATAGATAGTTGGACTTTCCTCAAAATGTTACTTTAAAATTATTATGGCTGTTAATAGAGAAATCATACGGTTTGCCCTATCTCCGACTTCCTATCTAATAGAGAAAGCTATTGAAACAACCGTTAAAACATTTGCTAACGAAGCTGATAGCCCTTCTGCTAGCACTAGTGAATTAGAAGAGTTGGCACTGCGGCAAGAAATTGAAGCGCGTGTTTTGAAGGAGCAAGCTCGAATAGAACAAGAGTTAGCAATTGCTCGGAGAATTGACAATGCAGAAGAGGTAGAAATTGAAGAGTATTATGATACCTCTGGAGAAGGCGCTTTAGGTTTGAAAGGTGATGGGAATGGAGTCACTGTTGGAGCATCTGGTAGTGGAAAGAAAGTTGTCAAACGGGTCTATAAATTCAGAGGGTATAGAGCCGTAGTTCAAAATACAGACACAAGTGTTGAGGTTGTTGAGGATGAAGGGAGAGAATCGAGTTCATAAAGCATAAGCAATAGTGATTAACGCTCTTTATTGACTCTGGAAGAAGTAAATTTGAAGCAACGTACTCTCGTTAAACTTTGGCTGTTGCCATCATTATTATCGAACGAGTTTTCAAGGCTCTAGTTTTTCTTCCTCTGAAGTCATTGAAAAGCGTTAAGTAGGTAGCCATAAATAAATAGGTTTATCTAAATGGTCAGGAGAGGCGAGCGAATAGTCCTTGCGGTATTGAAGTTAAACCGATGCACTGTATGCCCGGTAGTTTCACCTCTGTTGCGAACAGCCCCAATGACACCTTTAGCCAGCTCGTAGGGGTCTTCAAACATCTGCCCGCGAATGTAACGTGCCTCAATCTGGTGCCACTCACCTTCAACCAGATTCATCTTAGAGCACTACTTCGGCAGTTGAAAGAGGACTAACCCTTGCCGTCGCCACCTTTGGAGTTCAGCTTGGACGGCCCGGCTGGGATGAATCGGTGCGTTGTCTTGAACCACAACATGTGATGCCCCCTATGCGTTTGAACAGTCGCTGTGCCTGTCTGCCCCTGCCAGCGCATGAGGCGAATGTAGGCTTGAGAATCCACCCCGCCAAAGCTCATCCGTAGGTCAGTGTCAACCCTGGTTCCCATAGGCCAAGCAAGCTGATGCGGCGACGACAGTGCGTTTGCTCTTGCCGCGCTATAGCTCACAGGAGACTAGCTCTCGAAGCCCGTCTCGTCCATATACAGCAGGCGAACTAGCCCTTGCTCGGCGGCATTTCTTAGAGCAGTCAGTTCTCTTAGGCCCTGTGCGCGGGCTACGGGGTCTTGCTTGCGCTGGTGGCGTTGACGGGTGCGCTTCCTAGCGGTACCCCTTTTTTTCAGCAGGCGGCTGACCTGCCGCCTGCTGAGCTGAACATTGCATTCTGTTTTGAGTAGTTCGACTATCTGTCGACTATTGAACGTGCTAGCGCCTGCTAGTTGCTGCTCAACTACGGCAAAGTCTGAGGCTTGCCACTGGCGCGGTCTACCCTGACGAGGCGCATCCCTCAAGCCAGCTAGACCTGAGTGTTGCCAGCGATGGATCGCTTGACGAACCGTTTCACGTTGGCAACCCACGTACTCTGCTATCTGCTCAGTCTTCCAACCTTGATGATTCAGCCTGAGCATCTCGGCTCGGCGTTTCGTTCGCCCTGGCACTGTCTTATCATCGCGAAGCTCATACAGTTCACGGTCTTCAGCATCGCTAAGGCTCACTTGCAGGCGGGGACGACTCATCTCTTGACTACGGCTAACTCTTCAACCCATAGTTTAGCAACGTTTACTTTTGGCTGCTTACTTATCAGCGTGTTTTAGTCCTCGCTCAGGAACCTTAGGATCGTTGGGCGTTCAAGGTCATTTGCCACAGCCCAACTTCACCATTATTGCGGTGACTATTGCCAGGACTAGGCGGGTTGGCTATGCTAGGGGCAACAAATCTTGGTACGCTTTTATGAGCAATCAGCAGACTGTGTTAACGGTTTTGGGCTGTGCGGGTTCTTTGGCTGCGGTGCTGGCGATGGGTAGTCCGGCGATCGCCAGCCCAGTCACGCCAGACGCAGTAACGACACCTGATGCTTCTGTAGATTACGCCTTGCCTACGTTGGTGCAAAGCGAATCTAACCCGCTCATAGACGCGCTAGGCTGTACCTGTGCGGTTTGCACTGGTGGGGTACAGCGGCCTATTTTTTAGCAGCCTACCTTTAAAGTCTGACTGGGAAGTCAAAAGCATCTTCAGGCCATATTCTCAACAGAAGCGCTCTCAACCAACCATTGGGATCGCTTTTTGTTGGTAAAAAATCTTTTTGACGGGTTAAGCAGTCCCTCAGAGAGTCTGCTGACTCTCGATAGGTTGGCTCTAGTGAGATTAGCCCGCGTCAAATTTGCCTGCGCGAGGCAGCACTGTTGTAAATTGGCCAATATCAAAAAGGCATTCGTCAAATTTGCCTGGGTAAGATCGGCCTGGTTCAACTGCGCCAAAATTAAAAAGGACCCAGTAAGGTCAGCCCGTCTCAAGTTGGCACCCCCAAGATCGACGCCCATGAGCGAAGCGCCTCTGAGATCGGCGCAGCTAAGGTCAATGTCGCGCAGACACTGGTCTCGTAAGAAAACACCCTTGAGCTTAATGCCACGAAAATCTCGCTCGCCGGATTGGTATTGCTGTAAAAGTTCTTCTACGGTCATGTAGGTGCCCATGTTTTATGTCACCGGAGCATAGCAGACTATTTTTAAAGGCAACATCCGCAGGGGGGGCATCAGCATGAGTGCTTTTTGTCGTGCTGGTTGCTGTTTTAGATGTCAGGTGAGCGATACTCCGCAGGAGTGGCCTTGCCATCGCGCTTCTGCTTTGTTTTTTTATGGTTGCGGGTCAAAATGCCCTGGCTTGGGCTAAACAATAAGGACAACAGAAAGCAGGTGAATAGGGTGAGCGCGATCGCTGGCCCCGAAGGCGTATTAAAATAGTAGCTAATGTACATGCCGATCATGCAAGACAGCACGCCTAATCCTGAGCCAACTACCATCATCCAGTGCAGCTCTTTCGTCAATAAATAAGCCGCTGCTGCCGGGCTCACCATCAGCGCTATGACCAAAATCACACCGACCGTTTTGATGCTGGCCACAATCGTCAGCGTAATCGCAGCCATTAGCCCAATATTAATCGCGGCGACCGGCAGGCCAACGGCTTCTGCACCTAGCCGGTCAAAGGTAAAGAACAACAGCTCTTTGTAAAACACCTTGACGGCGAGTAAAACAACTAGCGTAATCAGCCCGATTTCTCTTACGTCAGCGGGCGTAATGCTGAGAATGTCGCCAAAGAGTAGCTCTTCGAGATCTAAACGGCTGCGCAATCCGGTGAGCAGAGCAACGCCTAGGGAGAAAAAGCTAGAGAACGTGATCGCCATTGCCGTATCGACCTTGACCTTGGATTGGGCGCGAATCCAGGAAGTGACAAAGGTGCTGAACATACCAGAGATAAAGGCTCCGGTGAGTAAAGGGAAATTGAGAAAGTTGGCGATCGCTAGCCCCGGCAGCACCGCATGAGCCACCACATCACCCAACAGCGCCATCCGCTGCACAATCAGGTAAGTACCAATCACCGGGCACAAAATGCCGATCATCCCGCCAGCCATCAGCGCCTGACGCATAAACTCGTAGTTAAACGGATC
>JAAUPS010000306.1 GCA_012033015.1 Phormidesmis sp. RL_2_1 | reverse complement strand
CAATGGGGAGGACGAAAAAGGGAGCTGGAAAAATGGGGGATTGAGGATTAGGAGGATTAGGGGCTGCGCAGGGCGACGATGGGGTCTAATTTGGCGGCTTGGCGGGCGGGAACGACGCCAAAGAACAGGCCAATGCTGCCGGAGACGCCGACAGCAATTATGACGGCTGCGGCTGAAACGCTGCCTTCAAAGGGGGAGAAGGCGGCGATCAGAAAAATGCCGCTGACGCCAGCCGCAGTGCCGACGAGTCCGCCAATGGCTGACAGAATGACGGCTTCGATAAGAAACTGGCTCAAAATATCTTTTTGGGTAGCACCGATGGCTTTGCGTAGACCGATTTCTTGGGTGCGCTCGCGGACTGATACGAGCATGATGTTCATAATGCCAATACCGCCTACAAATAAAGAAATCGATGCGATCGCAGCAAGCATCAGCGTCAGTGCGCCGGTGACGGTATCGGCAATTTCTAGCAAAGTATCTTGACTTTGGATAAAAAAGTCATCCCCGTCGGTAATATTGTGGCGTAGACGCAATAGGTTAGTGATCTGAAATTCGGCTGTATCCATCGCCGCTTGGCTATTGGCAGAGACCGAAATAAAGCTAACCTGAATGCCATAAGGGGAGGTGCGACCAACAATCCGACTCGCTAGGGTCGTAATTGGAACCATGACGGCATCGTCGTAGTCTAGTCCTAGGCTAGATCCTTTTTTTTCTAGCAGGCCGATGATGTTGAAGGTAATGCCTCTTACCCGAATTTGTTTGCCAATGGGGCTTTGCCTGTCAAATAAGCGTTCTGCTAGGGTACTGCCGATCACGGCCACCAAACTATTGGAGCGCTGGTCGAGATCGGTGAGGAAGCGGCCTTGGGCTATCTCAAAGCTGCGTACGGTGAGAAAATCTTCGGTGGTGCCGACAACGCTGCTATTGGTATTGCGGTTGCGATAGTTAATCAACCCTTGGGTCGTATTTTCAGCGGAAACAGCAGATACAGAAGGCACTTGGTTGGCGATCGCGATCGCATCTGCCAGCACCAGGTTCTGCGGAATATCCAAATCACCCAGCTCGCGGGCTTCACGGTTTCCGGGGACGATAAAAAGGACATTTGGCCCTAGGCTTTGAAGCTGGCCATTGACATACTTTTGCGCACCTTCGCCAATGCCAATCATAGCAATGACAGAAGCATTGCCGATAATGATGCCAAGCATCGTCAGGCTGCTCCGTAGCTTATTGGCGCTCAACGTTTTGGTGGCCATTTTCAGGCTTTCAATCAAATCCATCGCAAAGGGGTAATCCCATCGGCAGTACGCCTAATAGGGTAACGAATTTTGAGATCAGTCATGGTAGAGGTTGTCTTCTTTTTTTCCAACCCCTTTTTTCAGTCCCCTTTTGCCCAATTGGCACAATCACCGATGCCCCCATCCCATTCTCGGCCTGCCCATAAACTGCCTATCCAACGATTTTCTAATCGAGTGGACAATTACATTCGCTATCGCCCTAGCTACCCTCAAGAGGTACTGCTATTATTACAGGCAGAAACGGGACTCACCTCTGATTGCAAAATTGCCGATATTGGTTCTGGCACGGGTATTTCGAGTCAGCTATTTTTGCAAAATAACAATGTTGTATTTGGTGTAGAGCCCAACTTAGAGATGCGGCAAGCCTCTAAGCGGCTGCTCCAAACCTACCCAAGATTTCACAGCGTTGAGGGAACGGCTGAGTCCACCACACTTGCGAGTCACGCTGTGGATTATGCGATCGCAGCCCAGTCCTTTCATTGGTTTCACCCACAGCAAGCCCAAGCAGAATTTGCTCGCATTCTCAAACCCAACGGATGGGTTGTTTTGATGTGGAATGCGAGATGCAAAACTTCGACGCCGTTCCTAAAGGAATACGAGGCTTTGCTACAACAATATGGCACCGACTACGGTGAAATTCGCCGTCGCCATCCTAAGATCAAGGCGCTGAAATTGTTTTTTGCAGCATCATCTTTTGAGCTACGTCAGTTTGCCAATGAACAACGTTTTGATTTTGCCGGGTTGAAAGGGCGATTGCTGTCGTCCTCTTACACCCCGACTGAGGGCCACGCCAACTTTCAGCCCATGCTTCAGGAACTTGAGCGAATTTTTGCAGCGTACCAAAACGATGGACTGGTTCGCTTCGAATACGATACGCAAGTGTATTTTGGCCGTTTGGCTGGCTGATTTTATTGTGCTGGTCACTTTTGCTGCTGGCGCAGGTGATCGGCTAGGCGATGAGAAACACTATAGGTTGGCAGTGCTGTGAACCTTACAATTGGCGTCAACGACTCCCTGTTTGGGGTTTTCATGCATCCGGCGGTACTATATCTACCAAAATAAATTGATGAGACAATGGGAATGCTCAACCCGTTGCAGTTAAGGCGATCAATGAAATCTGGCAGCAAATACTATCCTTTATTCGAGTACCTGCAGCGCCATAGCGCTTCGACCATCCCATTCGTTTGACCTTCGCTGAAATAGAGCATATTTTGCAAAAGCCGCTGCCAACCTCGGCGTCTCAGCAGGCTTGGTGGAGCAATCGCGATAGTGATAGTGCCTTGCAGGCTAGGGCATGGATTCAGGCAGGCTACGAGGTCAAATCTGTGGATTTTGAGGGGCAAGCAGTGACCTTTGAACCCTTTCAAGCTGAGTATAGTCTTCAGCGGACAGGCGATGCCATTCTATGGAATCAATCGGCTATTCGAGCCTTGCGCAAACATATGAGCCTGACTCAGGCCAAGTTTGCCGAAGAAATCGGTGTACGCCGCCAAACTGTCAGCGAGTGGGAAAATGGCTTGTACGAACCTGATCGCTCGACAGCTAAACATTTAGGGCTACTCGCTAAGCAACAGGGGTTTGATTCGTAACGGGGGCGATCGCCTCTACCGCAATTCTACAAATATTTTGACATTTGTCCGCTAAACGTGCAATTGTGTTTGTAGTGATGAATTTAAACTATGAACGCCCATACTCTTCTCGCTAGCAGTTCTTTGGCTGCTCCTTTGGCTGCTCCTTTGGCTGATCCTTTGGCCCATGCTCTGGCTCATTCGCCCCATCCTTGGACTCACCCTCTGGCCCAATTAGCCTCTTGGCCAGATGAATTATCACCGGTGGCACCGGCGGCACCGGTGCCACTATCTTCACAAATATCTGTGTCATCGGAAGAAGCGTCGGCAGGAGAGCCCCTGCGGCATATTCTACTTGGCAGTCCGGGCGGCGTCAGGCAAACCATTCATTTATTGCACACCCTCCGCTATGTTGAAAACGCGCTGTGGAGCCCTTTAGTTTCGATTCCGAATGAGCAGATTATTATCACACCCCGCCAAGGGGAAGTGATGAGTATTTTGGTCAGGCAGTTGCGTTAAGCCATATATAGCAAAGTAAGGATGCATTTTTACTTTGCTCGTCGAGCTAGCTTCTGCTAGTCAGCGCTAGAAGCCTTGACTAACAGAAGCTAATCAGCTCATGAGGCTAATCCATCAGCTCGCCACTTTCTTGCAGCGCGTGTAGTCGCTGGTATAGACCGCCTTCTTCGAGTAGCTCGTCGTGATTGCCAACTTGGCTAATGCTGCCTTGGTCAAGAACAACAATTTTATCGGCGTCGCGAACGGTACTCAGGCGGTGGGCAATGATGATCAAGGTGCAGGTTCCAAAGAGCGATCGCATCGCCACCTGAATCGCCCGCTCAGACTCATAGTCCAAACTAGACGTTGCCTCATCAAACACCAGCACATCCGGTTTGACAATCAGCGCTCTAGCAATGCCAATTCGCTGACGTTGCCCACCAGAGAGCCTCACCCCACGCTCTCCGACAGTAGTGAAATATCCCTTGGGTAGCTGTTGAATAAAATCGTGGGCCTGAGCAATCTCACAGGCCGTTTTAATTTCTTCAAAGCTAGCCGCAGGATTACCGTACAGCAAGTTCTCCATCAGGGTCCCGTTAAAAATATCGACCTCCTGATGTACAATCGCTAGGCGTTTGCGATAGCCCGTCACATCTAGCTGTCGGATATCTTTACCATCGATCAAAATGCCACCGCTATTCGGCTCAAAGTAGCGAAACAACAGTTTGACCAAGGTCGATTTTCCTGAGCCTGAACGACCCACAAGCGCCACCGTTTTATAGGGCTCAATCAACAACTCAATATTGTTGAGCACCGGCTTGGCTGGATTATAGCCAAAGGTGAGATTGTGAAAGTGAACTTTACCTGTGAACTGATAAGTGGGGCCATTGGGCAGAAGTGCGCCCGCATCACAGCTCACAGGTAAGGCCGTAAACTCCTGAAAACGTGACATCGGCGCATAGCGACGGGCAAACATTTCGGCAATTTCACAAATCGGATCGACCTCAGCATAGGCCATGCTCGCCACTGTCAGGGTAGTGATGAAATGGCCAATAGAGATTTTACCGTTGACGGTAAGCCACAGCGTACAGGTAAGCACCAAAAACATACAGCTTTGTACAATAGTACGCTGGTAGGTGCTCAGCACGGTATAGCCTTTGTGAATGCGATAATCCAAGATTTTGAATTCGCGATCTAGCCGCTGGGTTTGGCGGTGAAGTTCGCTTAGCTCATTGCCAAATGCCTTAACGGTTTTGATATTGGTAATAATTTCAGAATTCCGACTGTCTGTGTTTTCGATGTAGGCATCGAGCCGCTCTTCGCGCACAGAAAGATCTTTAAGCCCCATAAAGCTATGGAGAAAAATACCCGCAACTGAAATTAGAACAATGCTGGCAATCCGCCAGTCAATTAGCGCAATAACGACAAAAATGCCGATGATACGTACGGTTTTAGGAATAAACTGGCTGGTGATACCCGGATACGTCCAGGTGAAATTGGACAAACCCTTGGCGACTTTAGCCGCAATTCGACCAGGATTGTTTTCGTCGTAGTATTCCAGCGGTAGGGTCAAGATTTTTTTCAGAGCCTGTTCCGCATGGTCGCGGCGAGCCCGAAAAGCCGTATCCCAGCTAAACCAGCCACCGAGCCAAGGCTGAATGGGGGCACGGCCTACCGTCACCAGGCCAATGAGCGCCACGAGTACCATTAATGAAAACTGTTGACTGACCGGCTGATCTAGCCATTGGGCGATTTGGTCAATCGCCTGCTGCAGTTTGGCATCTACAGGCTGCTGTGAAATCAGGTTAAGAATTTGCCCGGTAGCATAGGGCACAAAGAGATCTATCACCTCGAAAAGGCTCATCATGGCAGCGCTAAAAAGGGTGATTCGCCAATAGCGCTGGAAGTAGCCCAAGATGGAAAAGAACTTAGTCATGGGTCTATGGATGAATGAATAGTCGTCAATTCAGAAAACTGTTTTACCAGCAAGAGAGTGCAGCCCTCTTTGGCTAGCAACATCAGGGCTGCGCGTCAGGAGAGGGCAGAATCTTCTTCAGAATTTTCTGCAAAAGAGACTTCAAATCGCTCGCTCATTTCAGCACTATAGCTTCTGTCAAGTGAGACCCTGCGTCGTCGTACGGCGCTAGCGGTGAGACCCTGCGTCGTCGTACGGCGCTAAGGAATGCTCACCAAGACAAGGAATGCTCACCAAGACAAGGAATGCTCACCAAGACAAGGAATGCTCA
>JAAUPS010000094.1 GCA_012033015.1 Phormidesmis sp. RL_2_1 | reverse complement strand
AGTGTTGTCAGCAACAAATCCAAGCATTGCTGAGCCTAGACCGCAACAAAATTGAGTATCATTTGCGGGGCCTCAGGGCGATAGAGGCCGTCCTTGCTACGCTCTAGCCATTGTGTCGCCCCGTCAGGCGGATCAGTTCTTTGGGTTGTGCGGTGTGATCGTTGTTCATGGTGTCAGCCTCTTTTCTATTTGGGTATGGTTTTAGGACATGGTCACGTGATCGCCACGAATCAGGTAGCGTCCATTCAGTCGTATTGGCAACGGATCACCGGAAAACGGTGTCGCAGATAATCCAGGTCGTTGGGCATGAATATGTAGATGAGGCTCATCACTTGCACCAGAGTTACCTACCTCAGCAATGCGATCACCAGCCTTAACTTCCATTCCGGTCTGAACTGAGAGACTGCGGGGACGAAAATGGGCGAGAGCGATTTCAGCATCCCCACAGCGCAACATCACATAATTACTGTTGCGATTGACCTGATCGATTTCTGGGATGGTCATGTCTGGAAAATCGTCGATCGCTATGACAATTTTTTCTGTGCAAGGCGCCAATACAGGCTCACCATAAATTTGGTAAACGGTAGGATCTCTAGGAACTAAGCCTGGTGCCCGAAAGCCGAATGGATCGGGCTGGATAATATCAACACCGTAACTCTGCCCTCGATAGGCGCGAAAACGTGGAATTGACTCGTCCAATGTCTTCAAGTGAGCATTAATCCGCAAATCATTGCCGCCATTGAGAATCAGATATCCATCCCCACGGAGCGGAAAGGCGAGAGCGACAGCAGGAATGGCGGGAAAAAATTGACCTGCCCAACTCTGCACTGCTTCATTCTCAGCAAAAACCTCAAAAGAAACGAAACCCATGATCACGACCCAACCCAGCCAACTAGACAGCATTCTGCGTTTAGGGTGATACCACTTCAGTCTGATTGCCAAGGTAAGGATGAACAGTAGCCCATACCCATAAGGTGTCCACCAAGGCGGAAATACCCAGACTCCCATGCGAACGATCACAAATAAGGAGATCGCCGTAATCGCCGTAATTAGTGCTTGAAGTGAAACACCCAATAGATTGCGTGGCGGTGAGATCGCGAACCAAGCAATTGCGCCAAGTGGTAAAAGAAGTTGTGCCAGGATTACAAAAATCATCCTTGTTCCAATGATTGTGATCTCTGATTTAGGGCCAATCATTCATGCTGACTATCACTTTGTTCGAATTGCTAGACCGGATAGAATCGCAAAGTTTGCTAGCCCTGCGAACTCTGGGTTAGAACTCCCGAGAAATCCAAGAAAAACTAAGCAGCCAAGGAAACCCAGATAGGTTTTTTTCCTTGGCACGATCGGAACTTGCACCTTATACGCTGGGAGCGGGAGCAAGACCAAAAGCGATCCCAACGATAGGAGTGATAGAAAGGCTAGGTTTGCCAGATGTGAGTACTGTTGACTACCTCGAAATCCCAGAAACCCCAGAAACCCGAGGAATCCTAATATGCCAAGAAAGTGACCGTTGTTTACTCGATTCACAGGCTTTACCCTTTGTTATAGATTATTTCTTAGTAGAAAAATAACGTTCTAACCGTTGTTAAAGAAAATCTTTTTACTCAAAGGTAAGGCTTAAATATAGGAAACTTGTGAGGAATGTTTAGGCGTAAAACTCCTGGATTTCAGGGAAGGTGCGATCGCCTGTCGGTCTAACGACATCAAGCAAAAATCTTTCCATTGCGGCTAGGCGAGTTTGTCCAAGTTCATCAGCATCCTGGAAGTTCTTCCCAATGTAGCGATGGGAATTCTGTTTCACTTGTGAGATCACGGGTTCGTAAATTTCTTGAACTCGCTGCTTTATTTGCTCGGCAGAAAATTGATAGATTGGATCGACGGAGGTTAGGGAATGCCCAAGTTCTGTCATTTCGGCATTAAAACTCGCTGAACCATCTCCACACCCCAGGATTTGGGCTTCTAGATCTGATGGAGATAGATCAAACATCAACTGATATTCTTCAAACGTTCTGCTCCAAGGGACAACTTCATTCAGTTTCATAATGGTTGCGGTACGAGGTTAAAGAGCGGTGTCAGTTTGAATGGAGGGTTCGCACAACACTGGGAAATTCATCGAGTTTGCCACAAAACAAAAGTGGTGTGCTTGCTCGTGCAATTTTTCCGCCTGTTTTTTATCACTGCCTGGTGCAATCGTTACAACGGGTTTAAGGACAACCTCAGCAAAGCATCCGCCTCCATCTTCGGTTTCCAGCATCGTGCCCACTGCTTGATCGAGATAATGGGTCACGACGATTGATGCTTCGGCGCAGAGATGAAGATACCAAAGCATGTGGCAAGCCGATATCGATGCAACTAACAATTCCTCTGGATTGTATTTGGTTTTATCTCCACGAAAGGCAGGGTCAGACGAGCCTGAAATGGGCGGCTTACCTTCTACAACTATTTCATGGGATCGCTCATAAGCTCTGTAGCTGGCTGTACCCTGCCCTAGATTACCTGTCCATAGAACCTGAGTGCGATAGCGATGAGTTTTGTCATTTGCCATGAACGCCCCCTCGTTGAATCGGGCGCTTTGCTATCCCTTACGCTCAGAGGCAGCCTACCAACTTATAGTGAAATGTGCAAATACGTCGAAGAGTTCCTGACGCTCCGCTAGGTCTGGCCCAGCCAATGCCATCACATCAGGCTCAAACCATTGCAGGAGAATCTTGACATCTCGGGCACGGGCGACGAGTCCGGCCTCTCGGCGATTGGCTTTCACCTGTTGGATGGTCAGCTTCTGGGTCATGCTGCCAGTCAGTTTGGCCTGGACAATCTTTTGTGCCAGTTTGATGCGCCGCGTCGTTGCCCCTTGAGCTTGTCGGGCAAGGCCATTGGCGACCTGTTCGAACTGTTGCTGAATATGAAACACATCCCCATCCCAGGGCGTTGGATGTTGTGGAAGTGCCAGCCTGGGTATAAGTCACAGAAACGGCAGGAACGGCAATAGGATTACGCATAATTATTTTTTTATTGGAGCTGGTTTAAGAGTTCTGTGGGCGAGTAAATCGGCAGCGGGCTGTCGATAAAGTCTTTCGGGTTGCGGGTGACAATTCCGTCGAGTTGACCGATATCTGCGCAGGCAAGTTGAATGCCATCTTCAAAGTCTTTCAGGTCTAGCCGAAGAGCCATTTCAACCGTCTGACGATCAATCGCACAAAACTGAAGCCCAGTGAGTAGCCGGGTGATAGCAGCAAGGGCAACTTCACGCCCCTCAGATTTGCGAATAATGTAAAAAATATTAGTAATGGTAGTAGCTGCGATATAACCTATCAAACTGCCACGTTCAACTTGCTCGAAAAGGGAGATCGCACTCTCGACAAAGGGTTCGCGTTCTAAAAGTAGGTCGAGAACGACGTTGGTATCAATGAGAACTTTCACAGGAGTGCTTACTGGTATTTCTGAGTTAGATAGTCTGTATAGTCTGCTTGCAGTTCAGAGTCGCTAGGAGCTGGCCCAGGGCGCTTAGCAATTCCCCGCAGTCCAGTTAGGGTGCCAGGAGGAATAGCTTTTGGTGATGAGGAAGGGAGTTGCTTTTGTTGGAGAAATTCGGCGAAGTCAAGGATTTCACTGATTTGGCTTTCCGGGAGTGCTTGGATAAGCTGGTAGAGCCTTTCGGCGGCTGTCATAATGCTTCAAGGGTAAGTGGGCTGGTACTTCTATTATGACTGGCTTTTATACTTAGCGAATCTTTTGCAGTGCTTATGATGTAGTCATTTTGGTGTCAAGCTCAAAGAGTTTTTCTAGCCGTTCTGTATCGTTCTTAAAGCGGCGACCGATGTAAATGCGTTGGGCTGGTTCATTTCCAGGTGACACTTTAGTGGGATCAACGCGTCTAAAACTGAGTCGTCAATCTGCCCCTGAGATCGCATCTATGAGTTCAGCCTTATCCGTCGCCGCCAACCTATCTCCTGCTACTCGCAAAGAAATCGGGAATGACCGAGGGTGGGGACTCAATCTGGTGCTCGGGTGGTCTCCATAGATCACCTAAAGTGGTTAAGAGCCCGAAGGTAGGTGAATATGCACACCCGAAGAGAACATCATTGAGCCTCTTTTACGGATGGTCTGCATAAAGGGTCACCGTTATGGTTTTGCCGAAGCCATCGTCCTGCCTGATGCTCCAGTAATCGTAGCCAAGGAGAACGCCGAGGAAAAGCTCTACGGGAGGGAGTTGAGTGATGTTGTGGAGGAGCCAAAAATCAGTTTTCCCGCCTTCCTTTTCCAAAGCGTTTTTAATGGCATCAATCCAATGCTGAACGTTTTCGCTATGGGCGCCTGCCAACGCCTGCTGCAAGTTAAGCGGGCCATCGTCCTCGATGATAGCTTGTTCAATCTCTTTTTTCAGCCGATCGATTTCGTCATGACTGAGCAGATGTTGCCGCCGTTTTCTTCTAGGTAGAGGGACCAAATCAGAGACGAGGGTGTCGGTAGAGAAATAGAAGTTATCCTGGTCGCCAGTAACCTCAGCCAACCAATCTATATCGAGCATCGGCTCTTGTCCGACGGCCTCAATTTCCTCAAATACTTCATCAGCCCTGTCACAAAACCTATCGACATCGCCTTCAATACACACTGCTGCGAGTTGAAAGAGGGCGGCAAAGAAAGCAGCCTGTCCCTCCTCGTCTGTCACCCTTTGCTTAGCCGTAGTGACCAGCCTTCGGTGAAAAGCGAGCGCCTTTTCCTGGAGGGCCTCGAGTTGCTGCTGGGAAAGCCTACCCATGAGCTTCCCTCTCCTGTGCGCAGATGGGACACATCGCAACAGGCTGTCGTGCTTCGCTCACCAATAGTGCGTCTCCGAATTCAGCCTGGAGCAGTGCAATGACCTGCTTAATATGAGAGCGCAACTGCCGCTGCGGCACCCCCTTAAGATGCTTGGGCTTCACCCGCTTCACGACGGCCCCATGCTCAGTCACCCAGAATTCAATTGCATGAATCGGCCCATCCGCGCGGTCCCTGTAAAAGGCCATCGCGACTTCCGGCGGTTCTGTATAGCCAAGCAGGGGAAAATCGACCTCATCGACCCTCGCGGAGCGCTGCCTTGTCCTTTTCTTGGCAATATTGACCGCGCGATGCTTGTAATAAGAGCGCTTTGCCCGACAGGTTTGGCTGTGCCAACAGGGCTTCGCCTTAGCGACATCAATAGATTGAGCGGCGCAGGACTGACAGAGCGCATTCTTCTTCCTGGGCATAGGGCAGCTCGAATAAACGTAGTCTGACTTTAGTCTGACAACGCCACTAAAATAGCAGAGAACGCCCTTACCATAGCTTAAATTGTCCTAACCGAAGCGCTCTTGTGCTGTCCAACGAGGCGCTTTCCATCAGAGTCATCCCCCGTCATCATCCCCCGTCATATTTTTCACTGCCCGGAGCAGACGGCGATGACCAGACAGCGGAGCCATCACATCAACGCCATCATCGACTCATGAGGTGATGATGCAGTTATCTGATTATACCATTGTACCCGTGTTACACAAGCTCATTACTCAACAACACAATGATGTAATGACACAATTAGATCATGCTCTCTCACCTGCAGAACTAAATTACACAAAGAGCTAATGCCACACTGAGCATTCTGCTTGACGCCATCCTGCTTGACGCCATTGATGATGACACAACCAGGTCATTATACAATCGCTGCATCCCTGTCTTCAAAGCTGCTCCGCCTAATTTTAGTAGGTGATACAATCAGCATTTCGTGAGGCAATCTTCCTGAGGAAGGGCTTCGCCCACGCCTCCAGAGCTGTCCCAAATCTATCCATTGCTCTGGCCTCCACACCCTGATGCCATCGCCCCCATCCCCTCAGTAGGTCATTGCGCCTTTAATTAATTGTATAATTACACAATTAGGCATTTGTATGCTTATATAAGGTGATTGCTACATCAATGAATGATATGCCGAATAATATGCCCCCCGATAGACCAAGGCGGCCCTGATGAAAATCCTGGCATGTTTGTCGCTAGCTGGCGGCCAAGGCAAAACCACCACCGTCGTCCTGCTCAGCAAACACCTGGCCGCCGCAGGCTACACAGTGCTAGTCGTAGACGGCGACCCGCAAAGTAACCTGACGACATTCCTAGGCCACGAAGTGGCGCCCAACGAACCGACGCTGCTCGAAGTGGTGAAAGCAAGCGTTCAACTAGAAGATGCGATCTACGCAACCGAAATTCCCAACCTCTACCTCATCCCGTCCGACGACGGCCTCGACAACGCCCAAGAATATTTAAGTACCACCGGCATGGGGGCAATGGTCTTAGGCAAACGGCTGAGCCCCGGCCAAGGCACCTTCGATATTTGTCTCATTGACTCCCCGCCCCAACGTAGCCAAATCTGCAAATCGATTATCGGCGCAGCAGAGCGGATCATCATCCCCTGCGAAGCGACCGTCAAAGGCTTTGGCTCCCTGGTACGGAGCTTAGAAGCGATACATGAGCTTAAGGATTTAGGCGCATCTGCAGCCGACCTGCTCGGCGTCATTCCCTTTAGAGACCGGTGGGTGGGAGCCAACCAAACCCAAGAAAGCCGCTCGGTCATCGCCGCGATGCGCGAAGAAGTCGGCGAGGCGCAAGTCCTTCCGTCCATCCGCGAATCAGAGAAATTCAAAAAAGCCATCAGTCAACAAGCCACCCTAGCAGAACTGGGCGTACCCGATCTGGCCTACCCGTTTGACGTATTGGTCAAGCGCATCGAATCAATAGAGGCCATCGCCGTATGAACGACATGCTCAAGCGCATCAAACGGCGCAACCAAAACGAAAGGCCCACCGTAGAGCGCAACATCTCCCTCGTCCAACCCTCAGAACTTACCCCAATAAACGAGCCTTCAGCGTCAACCATCTCCCTGCCACCGACCTGCAGTTGCTGAGCCCGCCGAGCGCGCCTCGACACAAACGGCAACAACGCGCCTCCGTGAAGCTGCCCCCGCGGCAGAGTGCAGCGGCAGGGGCCACCGCGATCGAAACAGAACTCGCCACGCTGCCGCAGGTCTCAGCGCGGCGTAACATCCGCCTAGAAGTCGAGCTAGAGAACCGTCTTCTGAGCTTTTGCCAAGCGAACGACATCACCGTCGAAACGTTTTTAGAAGCCTGCTTTGTCGAAGCCGAGCAAAACGCCCGCACCCGAACAGAGATAGTCAACGAAGCCAAACGCCGACTGAAGCAGCGCAAGCAAGCAGGCAAACTACGGCGCGTGCTATCGCAACTCAAGAAGTAAAAGTATAATTGTATAATTATACAATTTAAAGGTAAGTGCAGGAGCAGCGTCGAGATGTATTTAGCGGCTGCTGTACTCTGGTAATAGCTTTGCTTTCAGCGATAATGGAGCTAATCCAGATATCTCACCCAAACAACGCCATGCGATCGCGTCCTCATGAGTAATCAACTAACGCTAGAACTGCCGCTAGACATCACAACTCAGGAAGCTCGATTTCTCCTAGCGGCCAAGCTATACGAAGTGGGCCGTTTGTCTATGGGGCAAGCGGCAGAGCTATCAGAATATTCCAAACCTACCTTCATGGAGCTACTGGGTAAAGCCAATATTCCTGTATTTGATTACCCGCCGGAAGATTTGGAAGGGGAGATGGCGCTTTGACAGTGCTACCTCCTCAAGAATGCATTGTTAGCGACAGCACTTGTCTCATTGGGCTAGAGCGCATCAATCGTTTGGACATTCCGCCTCAGCTCTATAACAAGTTCTGGATTCCTGCCGCAGTCAGCACAGAGGTTGGATTTTCTTTACCCTGGCTGGAAGTTCGACAAGTGCAAAATCAGACCTTAGTAAGCAGTTTGAGAAGCCAAGTTGGCTGGGGCGAATCGGAAGCGATTGCGCTGGCACTAGAGCTAGAGGATGTCACTATCCTGCTGGATGACAAAAAGGCACGACGTATTGCGAAGCAGTTCGGTCTGCCGATCACAGGCACAGTAGGTATGCTCTTAAAAGCCAAACGTCAAGGTGTCATCGAAGCGATCGCCCCTATTTTGGAAGCTTTAGAGAGCGTAGAATTTCGTGTTGCCCCAGCCTTGCGCCGTCGTGCGATAGAACTTGCAGGTGAGCTGTGAGTAACCCGAAGTTCCTCTATTGATTGCGCTAAGTCAGGCTGCGACCGTAGTATTCGATTCTATGCCTTATTCAAATCAAGGCTACTTCTGCGATTCCCCGAGGGGAGGCTCCGCCAACGCCCCATTTTCCGTTACAAAGCTCGGCTTCAAAGCTTACACAATGAGATAATTATACAATTGTGTTTTTGATAGAACTTGCTACGCCTGTCGATTCGCATATTCGTGTTACTTTTGAGGCCATTAAAAAAGTGACACGAATAGTATGATCCCTTGAGCTATGCCTCAGAGAATCGCGCAGTGGCTCTCTGCTCTCCCCAGTGTGATCGCGCCCCTTCGCCTCTTCTTACCTCATGCGATCGCTAACCGCCCAATCTGTCGCTATCCAATTTTTGTTGGAAATTTGATTTGCGTGAGTCTAATGGCCTCATCATGAGCGCGTTCCAAGTCCTCTAGCTCCATGACGGCGACCATCTTCTCGCAGAACCTGACCATTTCAAGTCCGACGGATTCAGGAATGTAATTACGAGCGATGTGCTTAGAGCCACTCATGGGCGCTTCCCACGCCTTCTTCATCTCAGCCGCATTCATGCCGAAAAGACCCTGATAGACATAGTTCGTCCACTTGCCATACTTGAAGGGACTGTTGCCCCCCTGCTCAGAGATGGCCCAAGCCCAATCCTTGCGAGCAGGCTTGCCTGCTTCCCGAGAGACTAACCACTGCTGAATGCGCTGACTATCCTCGTAGGTGTAAGTGCGCTTGAGCACCGTATAGGCCGCTGCATAGAACCCCTCAGCCGCGAACCAACCGAGAAAATCAATCAAGCCATTCTTGGTCTCCGTCCCAAGCCTTCCCGGTCTCTTGGCCCACTCCTTAGAAAGCTCAACCCAATCGGCCGCCTCAATCACCTGATAGGTATTGCCATCATTCGCTTCAATAGGCGTCACCTTAAAGAGCTTTCCAGAAGGCAATTTCAAATACTTCCCCGCCGCCAGGGTATTCTCATCGGTTTCATCCGCTGCGACCTCAATCACCCTGCGTACTAAAGTACTCACCGGCATATTGGTATGCCGACTCATGCCACGCAACCCAATGCCAACCGTAGGTTTTCCTGGCCCGAGTCCATCCGGGTCAATCACAACGACGGTAAAGTCACGCCCCAAAAAACTGAGCGGTAGCAGCTGACCCGTTTCCAGCATAAGCAGACATCACCTGTAACAGCAGATCTAATTTACTAGCCTCTCTATTTGCAACGGTGAGAGAGTGCTCATCAAAAGCTTGGCAGCACGCCAACTGCCGAGAGTTTAAGGCATTACCCGCGCAATCCGCTCGTTGCCAGTACTCAAAGAGTAGGCTCGTCTGCTGGTCGATGCTACGGAACCGGGCGATTGGTTATATTCTACCCTAAAACTGTAAAATCGTGACTAAAATAGTCATGTATATACGAATATATGTGACTAAATCATTCACATGCTGAATAGATAATGCGCACCTACGAAATCATCAAGAGAGCGATCGCGTTGAGAGGTCGGGACATTCAAGACGTAGCGATCGCGATTGGAACGAGCCGCGAGCATTTGTCTCGGTACGTGAATGGGCGATCGCCTAACTTTGCGCAGGTGTTAGTGGATAAGCTGTTTGAAGAGTTGGGCTTGAAGCTCGTGCTGACCTTTGAAGATATGGATGTGCTGCCTAACGAGAAGAGTGTGCCAGCTAGCCATAACTAATTAGCGCATCACCCTCGGGTAATTGATATATAAGGGTCACAGCGTCTGAGCGTTGATTAGCGCATCACCCTCTAGTGCTTGATATCAGAGCGCTGTATGGATTGGCACCGTATTCTGATTCAAAGTTCAAGCTCTGTCTTCTGCTGTTCTGGAGAGACCCCACACAGCGAGAACGCCCCTTGCGAAAGTCGTTGCATCTCATCGCGCAGCTGCTCATAGGTAAAGCCTGACTCTCTGAACTGTTCTGGGTCAGCGCCTTTTTCTTTCATCCAATGTTGAATGCGCGGTGTTAACTGTCCGGTACGCAGCATCCAAGCAATCTGCGCCCGAGACGGCCAAGGCACCTTTGCGCCACGCAGTCTGGTATAGCCCATCTGCACTAACGGATCAAAATCTCTCTCCGGCTGATAGTTCACGCGTTGAATCTTCTGAAGCCCCGGTAAGCTGTAACTCCTTCCCAACACAGACCCCGCCACCCGCTGATTTTGGTAAAGGTAAGCAATCCCCATTATTCTGCCCTGGCGCTGATATAGCTCAGGCACCACCCCCTGTTCTTCTAACCGTTGGCAAAAGGGCAATAAACTCGGTTGATCGTAAGCGGCCTTGTTAATGAGCGATCGCACTTGCTGCCGAAGATTCTCCCCTGGCTTCTCTGACAGGAAGCTGAACTTCTCCTCTAGTGCTCGGGTTGCTTGCACCGTTTTCAACCTGTCCCAGTGGAGATGATGCACGCTACCATCTTCGCCAGTCCGATTTGCCACAATATGGACGTGGCCTTGAGGCTCATCATGGTGCCGAATGACTACGTATTGATGGTTGCTTCTATCTAGGCCCATGAAGTCTAAATAAGCGATCGCACCCGCTGCCATTGAGCATCATTCAGATGCTCGTGCATCGGCGAACTCAAAGCAATGTGCCAAACCGGGTTTTTGATGTAAGGTTTTGCCTGCTGGTTCTGAGCAAATTCAGCAGAGAGTTCAGCCGCGCTGCTACCGATAGTATTGCCACCGATGATGTGGGCCTGCTTGAGGCCGCTCTTCTCATCTAGCGCATACCGCACACAGCCATAGAAGTCGTTGCCAGTTGTGGATTTCCCAATCATTTCAAAATCGCGTGGAAGTCCCTTACTTCAGTGCGCACCATCCTCAGTAACTCGCAGGTCTCCTGCATTAGCTCAACGCTCGCTGCATCGCCTTGATTTAGCTGGTGCGCAATTTGGTTGAGCGCGTTGCCCAGGTGACCCAAGGTCATTCTGAGCGATCGCACCTCAGATAGCATCGTCGGTGAAAGGAGTGTAGGCCGATTGTGATCACGTGCTAGCAATCTTTGGCGGCAGTACACGGCTGGTTGCTGCTGCCCTGCTGTCGCTTCATTCACCACCTGCTGATACTCAGCAGCGGTGAATCGAACTGTGACTATTCGATCACGTAGTTCTAACTTGGAAGTTTGAGAAGACATGCCGGTACTGGCTAAAAACCGAAAGAGCGATCGCTGTTTATCCGTTAAAGAGATGCTGTAGTCACAGCTCGCTGTTTCTGAAATAAGTTGCTGTAGTGCAGTATATGTCAGGATCGTAGCTTATGCCAGCGAAGCAAAAAACGTGGAGAAATGAGGGAACTATTGTGGTAGTAGTGAAAGATTAGAAGAGATAAAACTAAAGAGATGAAAGAGAAAACATGTGAGAGGTTGGTAAGGCTCTGGGTGATGCTGGTATGAAAATTCAGTTTAAGAGGGTAAGCATAAATACTTAATTTCTAGGAACACTAGAGTGACCTCTCTTATTCAATGGTTTGCGAGATCGCACAGGGTTCTACTGGTAAGCACCTGCCGCAGTCATCGAAACGCGCTGCAAATGTGGGCACATTGAGAGTGCCGCATGTTGATATGGCCCATGCTGACGGTTCAAATTTACGAATGGCCCCACCCCCAAATAGATCAAGATTGGAATGATGGCCAGATGCGGTGGCGAGAAGTAACACCGTTGGCTTACCGAACGATCAAGACGGTAGTCGGGCTACGCTATGAAACGAAGAATGCATTTATGCAGAACGAGCCGGTAGATATTCTGGCAGACGGAGATGGTTTATATGTGTGTTGTAAAGCGGAAAGCGGCAGCTATTTCGCCCGGTTACTACCAGGAAATGACTGGTGGAAGTGTGACTACCTCCCGCTCCCCGAAGTAATCAATCTTCATCTGTAGAGCGATCGCTCTGTTTACCAATCATCTGTGTCCGGTTGTTCGGCCTTAGTCCAGAAAATGCCTGACACTCTTTTGCCTGGAAATCGTTCCAGCAGCTTGTTGCGTGCAGCCGAAAAGCTAGTACCACTTGTGAGTACATCATCTAGCAAGCAAAGGAGCTTGTTTTCGTTGCGATTAGAGAAGACAGCTTCGTTTATGCCGATACTTCTGTAGACCTCTCGTACTGTTCTCTGTGCGCTGCCAGAGTGTAGGCTTTCTCTGTCCACAACACATTCCAGCACAGGCCAGCATGGGCGCATCTAGCGGTTGGGGGAGATGCGCCCTCCCTTTACAAATTTTTAAGAGACGAGCGTAAGATTCAGTTCAAACGGTGTGGAATGACTGTATAACCAGTTGTATGCTCAGAAATCGGATATTAGTAAAGACAAAATAGTGACTCAGCATAAGAAATCTTATAACCTGTCAAATAATTCAAAAAAAGAAAGAATTTCCGAAGTTGCTGAACAACTATACCGAAATCGTCAAAGAACAAACAGGACTGGTAGCGCAAAAGAAGATTGGCATAAATTGGTAGTCGGCAGTGGGGAGGGCTCAGAATTTTGTGTGAATTCTATTTAGCCATCCTTCCATGAATGACTGAAATCTCTTGTTGGATAGGCATCCTAGCTGTCTCTTCTCGGGCAGCCAAGATGGCCATCCCATAAGAGTATGAACACTCCCGGCAGTGCTGTAAGTATCAAGCCGCGTCTTCTACAGCTTGTACCCGTCTCGATAGCGATAGCACTTCAGTCAAAACAGTATCTAGTCGCTCTTGGCCAGACAATAGAAGTCGCTGGTTTTGCCGGATCTCACTCTGTAACGACTCAAACTTGTCATTAGCAGCCTTTCGGTCTGCGCGACCCTCATCTATTAACGTCTGAAAACGTACATCGCTGTCAGCTCGGATCGACTCAAGATCGCGGCGGTCATCATCTAGCCATTCCTGAAACTGCTCGCCCCGCTCTATCAACCGTCCTATAGATTGCTGATTTTCTACCGACTGCTGAGCAAGCGGCGTAGAAACTGAGTCACCAGCGCATCGACGGCTCCTGTCAATCGATCAAGCCGTTCATCTACGGCATTAAGGCGTTGAGTAGTTTCAGCGTCGGGCATCGGATCGGTCAGTAGCGGATTGTTCACTAGCATTATACTGCGGCACATGGGGATGTGAGAACATGGCTCTCCAGAAATTCGTAAACGGGTTGATAGGGGTAGTGAAAGCGGTGCGATGTAGAGAAGTCGAGGGTGACAAGGAGGCAACCGCCAAATATCGACATAATTCTCATTCAGTGGGCTTAGCTCATACCCAATGGGTATGAGCTAAGCCCAAACGCGGTAAGCGGGTTCTAGTAGGCGAAGTTGAGGCTAGGGCGGCGGAGATATTTGCTAGCGTTGCAGCGGACAAGGGTTGGTTTATTCAGGCGATGGCAATAGCGCCTGATTACATTCATCTTGGGGTCGAGCATGGGCCTAAAGTCGCCATTCACCAAGTGGTAAAAGCTTTGAAGGGTCGCAGCTCTAGATTGTTGCGGCAAGAGTTTCCACACCTTTGCAAACTGCCTAGCCTATGGACTCGAAGCTATTTTTATGATTCGACAGGGAAAGTAACAACCGAGCGGATAGAAGCCTATATCCATGATCCTCATCATGATTAAGGCGGTTAAAACCGCCCGTTCGCTTTTCCACCCCGCTCTAAAAAGACGGGGCTACCAAGTATCTCGACTATCTTCCGTGTCGTGATATCGAAGGATGCCCAATTTTAGAGGTTACTCGGTGTTGTCAACGTTGAATTCCGAGCGCCGCCTTGAGTACCTCAATATCTTTGCCAACATTGGCCCTTCTGCCATAGAGCCCATACTTGTCATGGTGTGCCTGTAGCTCGTCAGCCATCTCGCCCTCTAGCACCCTTTTTATAATCGTCTGCGAACGGGTCGAAAGCTGCTTGAGTGTAGACTGATTGACTAACCAGCGTTCACTGTCATCAGTCGCCTGCTGATCGTTGTATTGCATAATCTCGCGAATGAGATTGGCAATTTCCCGCTCAGTCTTATCCGTATAGCTTTCTTTTGTCTCAGCAGGCCGCTCTTCCACAGTTGCCCGTGTCTGCGTCGCCGCGCTAGGCTGCATACCTTGCTGCTGCATACCTTGCTGCTGAGCTATCGGTTTAGCAATGGGCTGCGCCTGAGCCACTGGCTGGACTGGTGCTACCGGCACTCCTCCTATCCCCCCATTGAGCAGTTGCTGAAGCTGGGTTAACTGCTGCTGCGAAGTTTCAAATCGAGTGAGCTGCGATCGCAAAGTCTCGACCTCACTGCTCGCCGCACTCAGATCCTGCCTCATCCGCTCATTCTCAGCCTTCAGATGCGTATTAAACTCATGAGCCATCGCCAACGACTGCTCAATCACCTTATTGGTGCTACTACCACCTGCAACCACAACCCTCTGCTCCGCTTCCACCAACTTGGCCTGAAGCTCACGGTTCTGCCGCTGCTGCTGCGCCAACGCACCTCTGAGTGCTTCCACCCGCTCAGCCACCTCCACCGGCTGACAGTCCAGCACACCAGAGAGCGCGATCGCTGTATCAGCCGCGTCCAAAATCACCTGCATCGTGTCCTGCTGGGTGCCGATGCTCATCTCCTTCTGAATAGCCAACACCCGTTGCTTATCGTTTTCTGCGATGCCAATACGACTCATAGCAATGTCCTCCTGTGGTTTGACTTCTTCCTGTGGTTTGATGAATGCTGATATCACCTCAACGCCAGGACGTTCGAGCTTGACCCCCTTACGCTGCCCCTTGTGCGCTGCGATGACCTTGTCAGCAATTTCGTAGTCGAAGTAATGACGGCTGGCCGCGAGCGATCGCCTTAGCTCCGTCTGCCCCTCTTCAAGAATCTGATAATGGCCCTGAATAGTGGCCCGAAACTCTAACTCAGGCACTTCAGGCGGACAGTACCAGAATGTAGCGACAGTGCTATATACCGCTCTGAAGAGATGCGTATAGAGATTGTCCTTCCCCTCTCTGCTCGGCACTAAATCAGAAAAGGTGCGATCGCAAGCCTGCGCAATAGCATGACTGTAAGCCCGATTGATTTCCCGATTACTCATACCTTCTGTATCTACAGCCCGTCGCAATCGCTTCGTCGCAGCGATAACGCTCGCAGCCTTAACCAAAGTCGGGATTTCAAACCGCAGTTCTACCTCTTCCCCGCGTCGCTTCAAAGCCCCTGTAAACCAGACTGACCATTGAGAGGCTTGCTCAAACTGAGCGGTTTGCATCACCTCAGCAGCTCGTCGCCCCGTGACGACTGCCAGTCCTGCTGCAATTTGGCTCCACGAGTCTGACTTCAGTAGCCCTTCTGCTCGCCTAGCAATCTCTTCTGGATCAGCAATAGGCTTGGCTGTACGGTGGGCTACGGCCTGTTCAGAGGGCATGTTGATTTCTGTCCACTCCTCCTTCGTAAAGCCCACCTTATCCAAGGCTGGGTGCTGAGGATCAATGGCTTTGATGACTTGCCGTACGTCGGTAATTGGGTTTTTCTGCTGCGTAGGTGTCTTTAACCCTCTTATGGCCATCCTCCCCTTGATCAAAGCGTCCCACTGCTCTGCCTGCTGATGCCCTGCTGGCGTGTTGGGTAAATCGATGATTTCAGGTAAGAGTTCCTTGAGCAGCGTTTTGAGCCACTCGGTTGAGCATTGCTCAAGCGCCTTCTCTGCTAATGGAGAAAGTGAGGACATCGTTTTCAACCGGGTCTATTAGCTATCTGTACATAATATACACAAAATATGAGTATATAAAACAATTTTGAGTAAATTAATCGCTAAAATAGATATTAATAAAGAAGTATATAAGTATTTTAGGTGGTTTTGACTATATTAAATATCAAGGTTCGCAAGGTAAAGTCTTTTCGACTGCATATTTGTTCAAGTTGTGCAGGTGCTTCTCTGTATTGTTGGTCGATATCTATCATAGATGTTGCTTAAACCCACATATGCTCTTGCTACTAACGATAGTCGTGATCGCCTCTAGCGCTTGGTTTTGCCACAGCATGGATACGGTTAGTGGTGTGGTTTTCAGTAGCGCGATCGTAAACAACAAACCCCATCGCTTTGCCAGACATAGCTCATGTAGTGTCTTTGATAGTCGCTTGGAGAATTGAACTTGCTTGAGGATGTCGATGTCTAATGTGCTCAGCCACTTGCCTTGCTGAAAGCTCCAGCCGCTTTGTTTCTCCATGAGTGCTAACTCTAGCCAAGTCGTTAGATTGTGTTTTGCTCCATTCTGAATGTCGTGAACTGATGCTAATACGCACATTGAGCAGGATAGCCGACTATTCCCACTCACGTAGGCCCAGTGGGCAGGCCATCCCCTCAGCGCTGCTGTGAAGCTTCCAGACTGGTAGAGCGTACGTCTTTGCTCTAGTTCCTCTATGGATGCTCCAAGGCTCTCCCAGACCTTCTTGATAGGCCAATCCAACACAGTATTCCAGGTCAATGCCAAGCGCCCTTTGCAGTTGCTGTCCACCCAACGTGTGATCGCTGTAGCAGTCCATTCTTCATGTTGTTTCGCGTTCAGTC
Organism: Phormidesmis sp. RL_2_1; assembly: GCA_012033015.1. GTDB lineage: Bacteria > Cyanobacteriota > Cyanobacteriia > Phormidesmidales > Phormidesmidaceae > Phormidesmis. The sequence goes on along the minus strand of JAAUPS010000094.1, from coordinate 1,536 downwards.
CCTTAGAAGCCTTCAGCGTGGCTGTGGTGATGTCGTTACGCACTTGAAAAACGAGGCTTTTGGGCTCTGCTGCTAGATTCCTCTGCTCGGATGCCTACGGCGCATACGACGGCGTTGAACCGTCGCAGATATCGATCAACCTCAGCAGTTTTCATCTCTTTCGTACAATAACGAGCTGTGCTGCTGCTCCAGAAGGGCTTGCTGCCTTCTTTCAAAGGCGCAATCGCTAACGAGCTACTGTTTCCTCTACAGGGTGCGATCGCTTCTTGCTCTGCCTGTTGTTGATTTATCAGTACTTGCCGTCGTTCGTCCCAGCGGTCAATCATGCTGCCTTTTTGCCTCCGTACGACGATAAGCGTGACGCCTAACTCAGCGCAAATGCTTTGAATGTGTTCGAGTGTCCCTGGCCATTCAATCCGACCCAAATCAGCGGTGATAGCAAATAGCTTCCCTGTCCAGCCCTGCGACTGGTGGAGCGCCGTCAGGTGTCTGAGCATGGCGTCTGAGTCCTTTCCGCCGCTGACAGAGACAGCTAGGGCTGCGCCCAGGTCTAGAGCTTGCTGCACTGCCGATGGAACGCTGGTATCGCCCTGTGTCTGTGCAGTCGGTGAAAATAGAGATAGTTGTTGATTCCTAGGTGCGATCGCTTTCATCTTAAATCAGGGAGTGTGGTGCAGCGGGCTATCGATGCCGTTTTGAAGGGGTGCGATCGCTAACTTCTTTGAAGGCTTAATAGGTCTTTTTCCCCTGTTCGAGTTCTTCCCAAATACCTGTCGATTCACGAATACTGCCGAAGTCTCCATTACCAATAATCAAGTGGTCTATAACCGGCATATTGAGGAGATATCCTCCTCTGATCATGTGCCTTGTGAGTTCTATGTCTTCAGGACTAGGCGACAGATCACCACTTGGATGATTGTGGGCAATAATGATTCTCTTTCCGTCGTGTTTGAGTGCTGCTTTGAACACCTCATCTGGGTGAAATAGACATTCACTCTTTGTTCCTATACTGATGACTTCTGTTGCTAACCACTGATGCCGCACGTTCATTACAACAATTGCTGCGTGCTCTTTTTCTCTGTAGGCCAGCTTTGGCATTAGTAAGCTGGCGGCGATTGCAGGATTGTCGATGACCGTGACGCCTCGCTGAGCGTCGGATTCTGGTACATACGCTAGCTTTCCTAACGTCAGCGCCGCCATGAGCTTGGCTGCTTGCTTTTCAGTCAGACCGGCAGACTGAATCGATTCTCTGGAGAGTCGTCGTAATACAGAGGAAGTAGTTCCTACGGTAGTAGCAGCAGAGTCTTCGAGATATAGGCGCTGAGCCAGCTTCTGTCCTCTGCTAGGTTGAACACTCAGGATTGTTGTTATAAGTTCCGCGAAAGATACTTGATTCATACTTGTTGTTTATGTAGCGACAACGGCTTATTTGCTAGTGAAGGGAATGCTCTCAACCTCAATATACCTATTATACTCGTTGTTGTTTATTTGAGTATATTAGATGCATTTAATATACTTATGAATAGGTATATTAAA
>JAAUPS010000093.1 GCA_012033015.1 Phormidesmis sp. RL_2_1 | reverse complement strand
TAGCGCTGGCGTAGCCTCTCCGAGGAGAATGACTATTGTCCTAACTCACTCGACAGAAGCTATCGCATCCAGCAAGAATATCAAGTTGAATAGGCGAAGCGCACCTTAGCAATCGGGAAAGCTATTGATGGTGCTTACCCTTCTTCTGAAAACATTCATCATGGCTCAGTCAACGACGAGTAGTGTTTTTTTGGCCCTTTCCCAGCACAGCCATGGTCAACTTGCTGAAAGAGTTAAAGATCTTTCCATTCCTGACTTTATTGACTTTTTAGAGCGTACCACCCGCGACTTTAAAGCAGTTTCTCAAAGTCATCGATCTGATCAATAACCAGTCCCTTGAGCCCATGCTCGATGAACTGCTAGGAACATTCACCCTCAAAATTGGCCAAATTTTAAAAGCCGAACGAACCACCATCTTTGTCGTCGATGAGGAGCGCCGAGAACTCTGGTCTAAGGTGGCGCAAGGGGACAATGCCAAATCTCAAATGGTGCCAAACGGCACCCTCAAAAGCAGTGGCAGCGGCCCGCAGAGTCTAGAAATTCGAGTGCCGCTGAACCAGGGAATCGCTGGCTACGTAGCGACCACTGGCCAAACGCTGAATATTCCTGATGCCTATGCAGATGAGCGCTTCAGCGATGCAACAGATCGGCAAACCGGCTATCGCACACGCAACATTTTGTGTATGCCGGTAGTGAATAGTGAACAGCAGGTGGTAGCTGTCGCCCAACTGCTGAACAAAATAGGCACCCAGCCTTTTTCTACAGAAGATGAGGCGGGTTTTGCCCATTTTGCCCCAGCCATTGGCATTTTGTTAGAAACCTGTCAATCGTTTTATCTCGCGGCCCGCAATCAAAAGGGGTCGCTGCGCTGCTCAAAGCCATCTCTTCTATGGAGCAAAGCCTCAACTTAGAAGTGACACTACAGTCAGTGATGGCAGCAGCGCGCCAACTGATGCAGGCCGATAGAAGCACGCTGTGGTTACTCGATGAAGCCAACAATGAGCTGTGGTCACAGGTGCAAAGTGCCGATGGCCAAACCCTGATTGACCTAAGGCTGCCTGCAGATAAAGGCATTGTCGGTCATGTGGCAATGACCAGCGAAACCTTGAATATCTTGGATGCCTACCGCGATTCTCGTTTTGATGCATCCTCTGATCTCAAAACCGGCTACCGCACCCGTAGCATTTTGTGTATGCCCGTCTTCAATTCCAGCGGGAAGCTCATGGGGGTCAGCCAGCTCATCAATAAAGCCCAAGGGCAGTTTACCCAGCTTGATGAATCGTTTATGCGGGCATTCAATACCCAAGCGGGCATCGCCCTAGAAAATGCCCAGCTCTTCCAAGAGCTTTTGCTCGAAAAGCAGTACCAAAAGGACATTTTAGAGAGCCTATCGGATGCGGTGATTTCAACCGATATGGCCGGGCGGATTGTCACCATTAATGAAGCTGCACTGAAGCTGCTAGGCTGCCCAACCGGTGAGGCATTTGATCATAAAGTCGGGCTTAACACTGATACTGAGGAGCGAGTCAACAAGGCCGCCTGTCGCCGTTGGCAGCAAGCTTTGATCGGTCGATTGATCTGGGAGGTACTGCCTCTAGAGCGTTTACAAATGCGCTTAGAAGATAGTTTAGCGTCGGGCGCGCGCCACTATGTACCAGAGCAATCTTTAACCGTTTCGGTAGCTTGTGAGGCCGCAGATCAATCGGCTGAACGGCGACCTGAAAGCTGTGTGCTGGTCGTCTCTGACGAAATCGAGAGCGCTGCCAATGACACGGCCAATGACAGCGCCAATGACAGCGCCGATGACAGCGCCGATGACAGCGCCGATGATGCGTATAGATCTTCTCGTGGCGCTGTCAGCTATCGGCTTTGGGGCTCGTCACAGCGGCTGATTTCACCAGCTAATGTGATGGGTTGGAACCGCAGCATTAATCTGACGGTGAGTCCTTTGAGCGATCCGCAAGGGGGCGTGCGCGGCGGCCTGGTGGTGCTCGAAGATATCAGCCAAGAAAAACGCATGAAAACGACCCTATATCGCTACATGACGCCCAGTGTCGCAGATCGAGTTATGGCCCTAGGCGAAGATGTGCTGATGGTGGGTGAGCGCAGAGATGTCACGGTGCTATTTTCAGATATTCGGGGCTACACCACCCTGACTGAAGCACTAGAAGCGGCCCAAGTCGTCTCGATGCTTAATGAATATTTTGAAACGATGGTGGAAGCGGTCTTCCACTGCGAAGGGACATTGGACAAATTTATTGGTGATGCGCTGATGGCGGTATTTGGTGCACCGCTACCGCTAGAAAATCATGCTTGGTCAGCGGTGTGCTCGGCGTTGGATATGCGCCGACGGTTGCGTATCTTTAATCGCGATCGCCGCACCCAAGGCCAGCCAGAACTTCGTATTGGCATTGGCCTCAGCTCTGGTGAAGTGGTTTCAGGCAATATTGGCTCTCAGCGCAAAATGGAATACACCGTAATTGGTGATGGGGTCAATCTCAGCGCTCGCTTAGAGAGCATTACCAAGCAGTACGGCTGCGATATTGTGCTAAGTGAACATACCTATGAGCGGTGCCGCGATCAGGTGTGGGTGCGTGAGCTAGATTTGATTCGAGTCAAGGGTAAGTTGGAGCCGGTCAAAATATATGAGCTGATTGGCGATCGCAACCACCCCCTTGATAACAACATGCAAGCTTTTCTCCAGCTCTATGCCCAAGGGCGAGAAGCCTATACCTCTAGGGCCTTTCATGTGGCGATCGCAGATTGGACGCAGCCTTGGCCATGCAGCCTGACGATCAAGTCGCCAAGCTATACTTAGCGCGCGCCCAGCAATACATCCAATGTCCGCCCCCCAAAAATTGGGATGGAGTACATGTGATGACAACAAAATAAAGAGGCCGCAGCCAAAGCCACAGCCCAAAGCCACAGCCCAAAGCCACAGCCCAAAGCCACAGCCCAAAGCCGCAGCCAAAAAAACAGATGTTACAAGCAGAATGTTTATCAGAATATTGCCGCGATAATAAGCAGGTTGCTTTCAACTGTTCAGACCCCCATGACCGACGCTCAAAAACTTTACGAAGGCAAAGCCAAAATCATCTACGCCACAGATGATCCCAACGTGCTGCTGACCTACTTTAAAGACGATGCCACGGCCTTCAATGCCCAAAAAAAAGGGCAAATTGCCAACAAAGGTGTGATTAACTGTGCTATTACCCGTCATCTATACGCGCTGTTAGAAAACAAGGCATCGCCACCCATTTGTTAGCGCCCGTTAGTGCCAGCACGGAGGGGTCAGATCGGGAAATGCGGGTAAAACGGGTCGAGATTGTGCCCTTAGAAGTGGTCGTGCGCAACTTCGCCGCCGGGAGCTTATGCCGGCAAACGGGCATCGCCCTAGGCACCAAACTCGACCCCTGCTTGGTGGAGTTTTACTACAAAAATGATGATTTGGGCGATCCGCTACTGACGCGCGATCGCATTTTTGCCATGGGCATTAGCTCCGCGCCACAGCTTGATCAGCTCACCGAGCAAGCGATGCGCATTAACACCATTCTCCGCGAATTTTTTACCGGCTGCGGGATTACGCTAGTTGATTTCAAATTAGAATTTGGCACAGATCATACCGGTACCCTACTGCTCGCCGATGAAATTAGTCCAGATACCTGCCGCCTGTGGAACAACGCCGAAACCGACGAGCGCAAACGAGTAATGGACAAAGACCGTTTCCGTCAAGATCTAGGCAGCGTAGCCGAAAACTACCAAACTGTACTCGATCGAATCATGATGCAACTCCCCTAGCAAACGTGCAGCCTGTGGTTCTGTCACAGTAAATTTACGTGTCGAGCTTGACAGTAAGGTAAGATCTGTCGAAATCGATTGAGTCTAGCTCTTAAAGATAGTCTCCAGGGATAATCGTTTTTGAGTTAGATACGCGTTGGTTTGAAACTAGATCGTCGCATCACGGTTTCAAACTTCGTTGTTGTGTCATGACGTATTCGGGCTTTTCTAGGTCAATACTAGAGCAGCGCAAACTTCGTTAGCAAGACCACAACGAGGACGCTGTGAGGAGTGAACTTAACATCAAGGACAACTGGTTATGCGTGTTTCCCCGGCTCTTTTAGCTTCTCTTAGTTTGGTTGCGATCGCCAGTTTACCAAGCAGAGCAACTGAACTTTCTGAGACGGTTAATAGCTCTGACAATAATTTTAACGTTGCTGAAGCAACCTCTCAGATCTCCCTAGCCCAGCTATTAGACGGCTTACCGGCAGATAGTGGCAACGAGCCACCGACCATTGAGCTGCCCTTACCTGCCGCTGAACCTGTCGAGGGTACGCCCATAGAGACAGAAATAGAGGCAGAAACTGATGCGGAGACTGAAATCACCCAGCCAGACGCCGAAGCCCAAGAAGCCGTCGAAGATGCCCTGCCGGATAGCCAGCCTGACAGCCAGTCGGATAGCCAAAGTGAGCAGATACCCGTACCAGCCGCACCTAACCAAGCCACGCCCAGCGAATCAGGCACAGAAGATCCAGCAGAAGAAGAAGCCGATGCAGAAGAAACCCGCGTTTTGGTTTCAGAAGTCGATGTGGTTTCAACCGACACCCAGCGCCCCCTCACCGACGAACTCGTAGATGCGGTATACCGCGCCGTATCGACCACACCAGGTCGTACGACCACCCGTTCTCAACTTCAAGAAGACATCAACAGCGTCTTCGGCACCGGCTTTTTTCCAACGTTAGAGCCAGCCCCGAAGACACCCCTTTGGGCGTCAAAGTCACCTTTTTCGTTGAGCCAAATCCAGTTTTAACCCGTGTAGATGTTCGGAACCGCCAAGTTTTGCCCGCCGAAACCGTCGATGAAATTTTCGGCAGCCAATACGGCAAAATCCTCAACCTGCGAGACTTTCAAAATAGCGTACTCGATTTAAACGACTGGTACCAAGAAAACGGCTACGTGCTCGCTCAGGTCACCGCCGCCCCTCAAATTAGCGAAGATGGCACCGTCACTTTAATCGTGGCCGAAGGAGAAATCGAATCGATTGAAGTGCGCTACATTACCCCCGATGGAGAAACCACCGATGACGAAGGCAACCCTATCGGCGGAAAAACCCGCGACTTTATCGTCACCCGCGAGTTTGAAACCCAACCAGGAGATGTCTTTCAAGAAAGTGCCATTCAAGAAGATATTGGCCGCGTCTTTGGCCTAGGCATCTTTGAAGATATTCGCCTCTCTTTAGATCCGGGCGACGAAGACCCGCGCAAAGTTAAGCTAACCGTCAACATTGCCGAGCGCAATACGGGTTCTGTCGGTGCATCCGTTGGCTTTAATCTGCGCGGTGACCTCTTTGGTCAGTTGAGCTACAACGAAGACAACTTTGGCGGCAACAACCAAAAACTGCGCACAGAAGGCCGTGTGACCACCCGAGGCGACTTCTTGTTCGACGTTAGCTTTACCGATCCTTGGATTGCTGGTGATCCGTATAGAACCTCCTATACAGCTAGCCTTTTTAACCGTCGAGCAACCTCACTGATTTTTGACAATGGTCCCATTGATGTGGCCTTGCCTAATGGCGATGCCCCACGCATCAACCGTTTGGGTACGGGGCTAAGCTTTAGTCGCCCGCTCGACAATGGTTTATCTTTATCCCTAGGGGCCCAATATGAACGGGTAGTCGTTTTAGATGCTGGCGGTACAGTTTCTCCATTTGATGCCCTCGGAAACCAGCTAGCGGCTAGCCCATCAGGACGCGATGACCTATTTGTTGTCCAGTTTGGTGCCGCCCTAGATCGGCGCAACAACGCCATCCAACCCACCAGTGGAAGCCTGTGGCGATTGAGCACAGAGCAATCTATTCCCGTTGGCAGCGGCAGCATTTTCTTTAATAAAATTACTGGCAGCTACAGCCAATATGTCCCTGTTAACCTTTTCAATTCATCTCGTGGGGGCGAAACCTTAGCCTTTAATCTCCAAGGCGGTACATCCCTTGGCGAACTGCCGCCTTACGAAGCGTTTCCGCTCGGTGGCGGTAACTCGGTGCGGGGCTACGAAGAAGGTGCTGTAGGTGCCGGTCGCTCGTTCTTGTTGGGCACCGCAGAATATCGCTTTCCCCTCTTCAGTGACTTTTTGAGCGGCGCTGTTTTTGCAGACTATGGAACTGATTTAGGTTCCGGTAGTTCGATTGTAGGTGATCCAGCGGGTGTTCGCGGTAAGCCAGGCAATGGCTTTGGCTATGGTGCAGGCGTTCGCGTACAAACACCTTTAGGGGCCCTGCGTTTAGACTATGGCTTTAGTGAAGCGGGCAGTCGTTTCCACTTCGGCTTTGGAGAACGTTTCTAATGCCTCAGCAGCAGACATTGGCAATGCCAGCGGTGGCTTCAGGCGTTGGCCTCCATCTAGGTGAGCCCACCACGGTTCATCTGTTACCGGCCGGCCGAATGAAGGTCGCTATTTTGTGCGCACGGATCTGCCTTCCCTTGGCTCCGTCAGTAAGCTGCCCGAAACCTTGGCAAGCAGCGGCTCACAGCGGTTAAACGCAGAGGTGAGTCAAGTGGTCAGAACCCAGCTTTCAACCGAGCTAGGGCTGACAAATCAGCCCAATTCACCCACTGTGCGCACTGTGGAGCATTTGCTGGCGGCGCTGGTTGCCCTGCAAATAGACAATGTTCGGATTGAAATTGATGGCCCCGAGTTGCCACTGTTAGATGGTTCTGCAAAAGATTGGCTCGCAACGCTGACAAGCGCTGGTATCAGCAGGTTATCGGCTGAGAGAACCATGCGATCGCCCGTGGCTGAACCTATCACCGTACAAACAGATGACGCTTGGGTCAGCGCTTATCCGAGCCGCGAGCTACGGTTTAGCTATGGCATAGATTTTGACTTGGCAGCTATTGGCCAGCAATGGCATAGCTGGTCACCTCGCAACGGTCACTTTGCAGACGAAATTGCACCTGCGCGCACTTTTGGCCTAGCCCATCAAATTGACTATCTACGCGAACAGGGTTTGATTAAAGGCGGCAGCTTAGAAAATGCTTTAGTTTGCGGTGAGGCTGGCTGGATCAATCCGCCTTTACGGTTTGCCAATGAGCCCGCGCGGCATAAGCTGCTGGACTTAATGGGCGATTTGGGCCTATTGCAAGATATTCCTATAGCCCACTATGTGGCTTACAAAGCAAGCCATACCCTGCATGTACAGCTTGCTCAAAAGATAGCCCAATGCTGCCCGTTTGGCGATGCGCTGCAGCCGACAGCCTAGAAGCTTTCTCACTTTCTCAATTTGTTCATAGCGTCAGGCACCGTCTAATGTCAGAATCGGGTGGGGCTTAAATCCCCCCTATTGCCAATCAGTTTATTTTTTATGCCAACTAGTGCTCCTGCCTCCATTGAGGCGCCTGCGGCTGCCCATGCGCCCGCAGCCAATGATGTTGTGACGCCTAAAACCTATACCCTCGAAGAAATTCAGCAGCTTTTACCACACCGCTATCCGTTTGCCTTAGTAGATCGCATTATCGACTACGTGCCGGGAGAGCGGGCGGTTGGGCTCAAGAACGTCACGTTTAATGAGCCCCATTTTCAAGGTCACTTTCCCGGTCGGCCGTTGATGCCGGGAGTGTTGATCGTAGAGGCCATGGCCCAAGTCGGGGGCATTGTCCTCAGTCAAATGCCGGGGGTAGATGGATTATGTGTGTTTGCTGGAATTGATAAGGTTAAGTTCCGGCGGCCGGTGGTACCGGGTGATCAGTTGGTGATTACCACAGAGCTGATTACGATTAAGCGATCGCGCTTTGGCAAAATGAAGTCGCGCGCCGAAGTAGATGGACAGCTAGCCTGTGAAGGCACCTTGATGTTTTCCGTGGTTGACTAGATTTCTGTTTACACTATGTTCATTAAATTTATCTGCTCTACTCGTTTGGTGGCTTTGCTGGAGGCATGGCGTTGATGACTACTTTGATTCACCCCAGCGCGGTCATCCATCCGGGTGCACAAATTCACCCGAGCGCTACTGTGGGCCCCTATGCTGTGATTGGGGCGAAAGTTACCATCGGAGCAGAAACAGCCATCGGTGCTCATGCGGTGATTGATGGCTACACCACCATTGGCGATCGCAACCGGATTTTTCCCCACACCGCTATTGGCTTAGAACCTCAAGATCTCAAATACGATGGCTCTATGAGCCTAGTCGCCATTGGCGATGACAACGCCATTCGGGAATGTGTCACGATTAATCGCCCCACCCGATTGGGAGAAGTGACCCGCCTAGGCAACCACAATTTGGTGATGGCCTATGCCCACGTCGCCCATAACTGCGAAATTGGCGATCGCGTCATCATTGCCAATTCAGTGGCTTTAGCAGGCCATGTCAAAATTGAGTCCCACGCGCGCATCAGCGGGCTCGTGGGTGTCCATCAGTTTGTCCACATTGGCCGCTATGCGATGATCGGCGGCATGAGCCGCATTGAGCGAGATGTGCCCCCCTACACCATGGTCGAAGGCAACCCGTCACGGGTGAGAGGACTCAATCAGGTACTCTTAAGCCGCAGCGGCATTGCCGAAGAGGCCGATGGCCGAGTTTACCAAGAGCTGCGCGAAGCCTTTCGCCTCCTCTATCGCTCTAATTTGACCCTAGCAGAAGCCATCCGCAAATTAGAAGGCATGACCGACAATGCCCATATTCAGCACCTATCTGATTTTTTAAAAGCCTCATCCCAGGAGAAAGGGCGACGAGGCCCTGTCCCTGGACGTAAAAAATAGGAACGATTGCCTTAGGTTTTGCCGACCGAGCATAAAGAGAGTTTTGGGAAAGTATTGATGGCATCAGCATCTATGGCGTCACAGCCATCGTTCAAAATTTTTATTCACACAGGTGAAGTTTCAGGAGATTTGCAAGGAAGCTTGTTGATCCGTGCCCTCTATCGGCAAGCGGCGCAGCGCCAGATCAACTTGAGCGTGATCGGTGTTGGCGGGCAGCAAATGGAAAAAGCTGGTGCCACCATCTTGATCAATACGGTCAAACTCAGTGCCATTGGCTTACTCGAAGCGGTGCCCTACTATTTGGCCGGACGAGGAATGCAAAAACAGGTGAACCAATACCTGTTAGATAATCCGCCAGATCTGATGATATTGCTGGATTACATGGGCCCCAATATTGCCGTGGGTAAGTTTGTGCGTAAGCATTTGCCCCAGGTGCCTATGGTGTATTACATTGCCCCGCAGCAGTGGGTTTTTTCGACCAAACGAGACACTCAAAATGTGCTCGATGTCAGTGATAAACTGCTCGCTATTTTCCCAGAAGAGGCGACCTATTACGCCAAAGCAGGGGCGATAACGCGCTGGGTAGGACATCCGCTAGTCGATATTTTGGCTGAGCCGATTTCTCAAGCCGAGGCGAGAGCCGTATTCAAGATTTCACCGGCAGCTAAAGTTGTAACCCTGTTGCCCGCTTCGCGTCAGCAAGAGCTGAAATACATTATGCCGGTCATGTTTGCCGCTGCAGCCAACATTCAGGCCGAGCAACCGGATGTGCAATTTTTGGTGCCCGTATCCCTCCCCGATTTTCGCGCGACGATTAGCGATGCGATCGCCCAATACCAGCTCAATGCCCAACTGGTTGATAAAGCGGACGGACAACAGGCCATCGCCGCTGCCGATGTCGTCATCAACAAATCAGGCACCGTCAACCTAGAAGTTGCCTTAATGAACGTGCCCCAAGTGGTGATGTACCGGCTTAGCCATCTCACCGCCTTCATCGCCAAATACATCGTGCGATTTACAGGCAAATACGTCTCACCGGTTAACCTGATGGAAAATCAGCCAATTGTGCCTGAATTTTTGCAGTGGGCAGCGACCCCTGATGCGATTGGCACTGCCGCTTTGGCCCTGCTCACAGACGAGCACAAGCGGCAGCAAATGCTGACAGGTTACCGGCAAATGCGCCAAGCTATGGGTGAAAGTGGGGTTTGCGATCGCGCCGCCAACGAAATTTTAGATATGCTGCCAACGCCATGATCTATTTCGTATGGGTTTCGTATAGGTATCTCATTCCGCTAAAAAAGAGGTTATCTATACCCACACGATGAACTACACTAGGTCAGAAAATAATAGCAAACCAATGTTTGCCGTTAGCAATTAGAGCATTTTGGTGGTTTTAGCTGACAGTCCATACAGGTGATAGCCCAAGGTGACTGCATCCAGCAAAATGGCCCCAGGCATAGGAGGCATGAGTGAATATTTCAGAACTGTTTAGACAGGGCGGCATTGCCATGTGGCCCTTGCTCTTTTTATCCATCTTGTCACTCGGCACCATTATGGAGCGGATCTGGTTTTGGTCGAAAATTTTGACCCGAGAGCGCGAAGTATCGGGCCGGGTGTTAGAAGCTGCCCGCAGAGAATGGTCTGCTGCGACCCAAATAGCCCAGCGTGCCAATAGCTTACCCATGGGTCGCTTTTTGTTTGGCGCACTCAAGCTTAAAGATCAAGACCCTGAAGTTTTCCGATTGGCGCTGGAAACCTCAGCCAACGAAGAATTAGCCATCATGCGTCGAGGCGAAAAAATATTGGAGGCAGTCATTGCCATCTCGCCTTTGTTAGGCTTGTTAGGAACAGTTGTTGGTCTGATTAACTCTTTAGGATCGATCGATCTCAACGATCTCGGGGTTGGCGATGCTACCGCCGGAACGGCCTTGGGCATTGGCGAAGCGCTCATCAGCACGGCCACAGGGCTGATCGTTGCCATTATTAGCTTGGCCTTTTACCGGCTGTTTCAGGGATTTGTCTTTGGCCAAGCTAAAGTCTTTCAACTCTCTGGCAATGAGTTAGAGCTGCTTTACCGACAGGCATGGGCCTACACCGATGGCAAACCTAGTCTGCTGAGTGAAAACTTAAATTCGCCGCCATCACCCCTAGTAGAGACACCGCCACCATCTAGCCCTGCGGCCAAAAAAACTAAACCACCGACATTTTAAGAGGGCTGTATGAAACTGGATCTTGATAATCGTCAATCAGATGTGCAGATCGAGATTCTGCCGATGATCGATGTGATTTTTTGCATTCTTACTTTCTTTATTTTGGCCGCAGTCGGACTAACCAGACAGCAGGCCATCGCCCTAGATTTGCCCTCGGTCAACAATAGTTCGCCGGTAGAAGGCAATAGCCGCGATCGCCTCTATGTCAGTGTCGATAGCGCTGGTCAGGTGTATGTTGACAAAAGCGCTATTCCCCTAGGGTTGCTCTATGATGTACTCGCCCAATATCAGCAGCGAGCACCGGGCGGCACGATTGTGCTATATGCCTCCCGCAGTGCCCGCTATGAAGATGTCGTCAAAGTGCTCGATTTACTGCGCTCAGTCGGCGGCGATCGCGTTGCCTTAGCCACCCTACCCAATGACGCCTCCTTAGATCCAACCCAAGGCAGCAGTCCCACCACCAAAGAAGACCTCCTCAATCAACAACAGGGCCTACCCCCTCACCGACCCAAGGCATTCCTGATAGCGGTCTAAACGGCTTTCCAAGCCCGACGGGCGCTCAACCCGGCTCATCCAACGGCGGCCTGCCCCCAATTTCTCCCCAAGCCCCAGCAGGCTTACCCACCACACCTGAGATCCCAGCGCCCCTACCAGGCACCACGCCAAATTCAGCACCGAGCGAACCGGATACACCCTAGATGGGCTAAACCCAGATTGGCTTAAATGATTGGGGCACTGACAACAAGCAGCACATGGCTAGCACATAGTTAGTGCAAAATTAGTACGCAAATCAGCAATTGTGGATAGAACGTTACAACGTTCTGCCTTGTATCGAGCGAAGCCCCTTATCACGTTAAGATAGGAGGCTGAAGTAAAGGGGTAACCCCAAGGGGTAGAGGCCCCGATTTTTGTCATGAAGCATACGCTTTCTGTACTGGTTGAAGATGAAGCGGGCGTTTTGACCCGAATTGCCGGACTATTTGCCCGTCGCGGCTTTAATATCGAAAGTCTGGCCGTCGGCCCTGCTGAGCAGCCTGGCGTCTCGCGCATTACCATGGTAGTGCCCGGAGATGATCAAATTATTGAGCAGCTTGCCAAGCAACTCTATAAGCTGATCAATGTGCTCAAAGTGCAAGACATTACCGAAACACCGAGTGTTGAGCGTGAGTTAATGCTGCTTAAGGTCAAAGCTGACGGTTCTAACCGCTCTGAAATCGTCGGGTTGGCCCAAATTTTTAGAGCGCGAGTGGTTGATGTTTCAGAAGAATCACTGACTTTAGAGGTGGTCGGTGATCCTGGCAAAATGGTCGCCATTGAACAGGTGTTGAACCGTTTTGGTATTCAGGAAATTGCTCGCACGGGCAAAATCGCGCTAACGCGTGAGTCCGGGGTGAATACAGAGTATTTGAAATCTTTAGAGAGTCGTGTGTAGATTGGGCTTGTGTAGATTTGACTGTGGGGTGACTGTGAGTTGACTGTGAGTTGACTGTGGGCAACTATCGCCCCACTTCCAGAGGAGCCTAGGCCGCTTCGGATTGGGCGGAGCCAGATGGCTGTGGTGCACTCGTATGAGGTTGGATTTTAGTCCTATCTGCTGGGGTCGCTTCAGTTAGGGTCTGAGCGGACGAGCCTTGAGCAGACCAGGTCTGAGGTGACATGGCCTGAGGGGGCAATGATTGGTGCTGGCGCATTTCCCACACCTTCAGCAAAATCATGTACTCATAAAAGGATTGCAGCACACACCAGGTGAATCCAGCGCGGCCATCTAACATGCCGCCGAGGAAAAAGTACATATAGACGAAGCGGACTAGCGGCCGACAGGGTATCCGCAACGATAGGTCTTTGAGCGCATGGCGACGCTCTACCTCAGATTTGCCAGCCAATAGTGATTTCCAGGAGATATTTCCCCCAGAAAGCTGTTTGACCGTTTCATGGGCTTCGTCAGTAGAGTAGCGATTGTGCTTTTCTAACCACCGACTAAACCCTTTGCCGCAGGTGTAGTGGGGGTAGGTTTCTTTGAGGAAACCATGGGAGCCTTGAATAACTTCACGCTCGGTATGGCCGTAGTCATCAAACCAAACGCTTGATTTATCCAGTAGTCTGAGCTGATAGCGGGGATATTGGGTGCTGTGCTTAATCCATTGGTTCATGAACATGACCTGCTCAGCCACGTAGTAGCCCACATGTGCTTGCGTTGCGATCGCTCATTGCACTCAGCAAACAACGCTGGTGTCATTCGTTCATCGGCTTCTAAGATGTAGGCCCAAGGGTATTTGGTCGGCACATTTTGCAGCATCCATGTGCGCTGCTTGCCATGGCTTTCAAAAGCATGCTGTAGGGTGCGAACTTGGGGATAACGCTGAGCAATTTCAAGGGTGCGATCGCTGCTAAACGAATCCACCACAATCACATCGTCACAAAGAAGCGCTGACTCAATACAAGCAGCAATGTCTAGCTCTTCATTGTGGGTCAAAATAAAGATTGAAAACATGTAAAACGATCTTTACCCCCCATGGGTAGGAATCAATGGGTAGGAATCAATGGGTAGGAATCAATGGGTACCAAGCACATAACCAAAACAAATAGCCACTCATGAGCGCTTCTGCTCTAGCGTTCCCAGCGAATCCAACTTTCCCAGCTAGCATGGTGACTTTCCCCGCTAACATGGCGAGGCATGGGCAAGCCCAACCCTCATGAGTACAACCCGTTAGCCCTTCCGCTTTACAAGTATTAAAAGCTGATATCCGCATGGTTAATAATAATTGCCCATGAAGAATTGCCCATGCAAAGCCTTCAACAGCAGCCATACCCGAACCTGGTTAAGCTTGAGCCTCATGAGCCCGATTGGCCATCGGTAAATGCTGGTGGTGCGATTGTAAAAGCAATACACTTCACCTCGCTATCGCAGCTTCACGCAAACCCACGCGGCACGACGGTGACAAAAGTTACCTGAACGAAATCGCCAATGCCAACCGGCGAGTACACATCCGCTATATATGCCGCTATTTGTGCCGCTATTTGTGCCGCTATTTATGCGTTCGTTGCTGTCACGGTTGAGGGATAGCTCGCATCGCTCACCTCAAAATCCTGACATTGAATGGCCTGTTCAGAAAAAGCCTCACTCGGATGCAGCGAGCATTTTAAGCGATAGTCATAACTAGCATAGCGACAGCGATCACAAGGAATTCGATGCAGCTTACGCACAGCCGCTATGCTATGACGTGCGGTATGAAAAAGGTTCCAAGCCACTATTGCCACGAATCCCCAAGCTATCAAGGCACAAACAATCGGCAAAACAGGCCGAATACCTACTATGAGTTTCGCCAGCAGCAGCCAAATGACTTGAAAGGCTTGGTCTATCAACAAGGCACGCTCCAAAGAAGATTCCGAAACATAGAAACATAAAATTATTGTCTAGATTCTAGAATCAGCCATCGCCTACAGACATTGAAGGTTATTAAAATGCAACGATTATTCAGCCCTTTCAATATTTCTTTGGAATTTGCTTACAAAATCTCCCGTCATACCGCTAGCCTCATCTACGACCAGATAAATCCCATAAACCTTAATCAATTAATCACTTACAACACTCATAGAAAGCGAATTAGGGCTTTTCTAAGCTGTTCTTTTTTCTCAGCTTTTGAGAAATATCCGCGTGCATCAGTGCGATATTCGGATCACGCTGAATGGCCTGAAAATAACGCTCGCCTAAGGGTGTCAGGGCATGTTCGTTGGGTTTGAGCATAAGACGCGCTTTTTCCAGCAAAATAGAGGCGCTTTCAGGCTCAATGCTGTCCTTTTTACGCAAATCGAGCAGTTCATCGATTTGCACAATAAATTTAGAAATGGGTCGCAGCCAGCTAAAGGCATCATGTCTATCACCAGACGAAAAAATTCACCACTATTCGCAATCGGGCCATGAATTTGCTCATATACAATCCGTTCCGAATCGAGCAGGGCTTTATGTAGCCTTAGCAGTTCAGGGCGAATAGCTTCTAAGCGGGCAATGATCGAATTAGCAGAAGGGTTGACGCTCATAGAAGATGGAAGTTTCAGCTTAATTACCCTAGCATTTTGGCTTTAATGATGTGAATGGGTTACTCAACAGCAACATCCGTCCCGTCATCACCGGATGTTTGATTCGGTAATGACGGGGCGGTAAGCTCAAAGCTAGTGGAATTATTCAAAGACGGTGACATCAGTGAAAATGGGCAATGTGGAGATTACCGAGCAAGAATGCGAAGCGGGTGGACTGCGTTGGTTCTATCGAGAGGCATTGCCGATCAATACCTCTAAAAAGCCGCCGGTGGTGCTATTGCACGGACTGGTTTCCCAGAGCTATAGCTGGCGTAAGGTGATGGGGCCGTTGGCGGAAGCGGGGTTTCATGCTGTGGCACCAGATTGGATTGGCCATGGCTATTCAGCTAAGCCGGATAAGCGTGAGTTTGATTATGCGCCTGAGACTTTTCTAGTTGCTTTAGAACAGTGGCTAGCGGCTATGAACCTCGGGAGGATTTCCCTAGTCGTACAGGGTTTTTTAGGCTCAGTGGGGCTACTATATGCGGCCAAGCATTCAGATCAAGTGGAGCGCCTAGTCATTTTAAATACGCCGCTGACACCTAAGGCCAAGCTTCCTTTTAAAATTTCTCAAATGGGCATTCCTTTACTGGGAGAAATCATTACCCAAGATCCAATTTTGGTGGATCGAACGCTGGAAGGGGGTGGGCCTTATCAAGTCGCCGATAAGGCTTTGGAGGTGTACCGTCGTCCGTTTTTAAAAAGTTCGGATGTGGGGCGATCGCTACTCGCCACCGTTAGACAGCTACAGCTCGAACGCATCTTGCCAGAGATTGACAAAGCCTTTGAAAACTGGCAAGCACCTACACTCATCGTCTGGGGAACAGCCGACAAATGGCTGCCTGTGAGCCTTGCCGAAAACTTTGCCAAACAGCTTGAGAATGTAGACATTGCCAAACTAGATGAAACCGGCCACTACGCTCAAGAAGATTGGCCTGAAAAAGTACAGGCAGTGGTGGTGCCTTTTCTACGTAGATCTTCGTAGCCTGCTTTACAGCAAAGTCCTTAATTAATGGCATATAGTAGTTGAAAATACGGAATTATTAGAATTTCCAGTGATGCTATAGCGCGTGCCGGATGCATCCGGTACACACGCATCGCTTGGCCCGTTGTCACCTAATGGTTTCAGCCAACATGCTGTACCTCAGCCAAGCGACCAACGCTATATTTTCGAAGGGCTGGCCTTATGACACTTATGACATCTGGCGAAATAACATCTGACGGCATGACATCTGACGGCATGACATCTGACGGAAGTGCTACCCGTGTGCCGAGTCAGCTAGAACAGTTAACCTTTAAGGCAAAGGAAAAACTTATTTATCCAGTTGCAGATTTCTTCAGACGGCTGGCTGAGCCGCCTCAGGCCCAACCAATTGTCAACCAAAAGGAAATGCGCATCGTCGGGATGCGTCGTACCGGCAACCATGCACTGCTCCACTGGATAGAGCAACAGCAATCCGGCAAATACCGACACCTTAACAATGTAGCAGCCGGAAAAATCCCTATCGCCACAAAGCAGACAACCTGCTGCGATATCACCCTGAGCATCGCAAGATGTCCGAAGTACACCGGCGACGCTCAAAGGGAGATCTCGATAGATGTGACTGCTTAGCCTATAGCTATGAAGATTGGAGCTTGGCACAAATTACTCAGCCTTGCTTTGAGCGTAACCGTGAGCTGTATCTTGGAAAGAGTGCTCAGCGCTTGGATGTACTCATTTTGCGCGATCCGTTCAACTTGTTTGCTAGCCGCTTAAAGCAAGGATTTATTGCCACTAAGGCTAAACGGATGTCCATGGTGGCGATGTGGCTGCAGTATGCCAAAGAGTTTGTCGGAGAAAGTAACTATCTCACTAATCATTTGGTTTGTATTAGCTATAACCGCTGGTTTGTTGATGCTAGTTACCGGGCTCAGCTCGCTGAGCATCTGGGCCTTACGTTTTCAGATTTAGGACGTGAAAAGGTATGCGGTATGGGCGGTGGCAGCTCTTTTGATGGAACTGATTTCAGTGGGAGAGCTGCCGAGATGAATGTGCTAAATCGCTGGCAAAAATTAGCTGATGTTCCGGCATTTCGACAGCTTTTTGAGAATGAGGCCGTTTGGCACTATTCTCACCAAATTTTTGGGGAATTGCCGGGTACGGCTAGGCTCCGAGATCACTAAAAATCGACGCCACGCTTGAGTTCTACGCCACGCTCAGCGTAGTGTTTGTGGCAGAATACTTCGGAATGGGTGCTAGCAAGCTGGAAGTAAGCGGGCTGATTTTTGCAGCGGCCGGTGATAATCACTTCGGTGTCTTTAGGTTTGCGCAGTAGAGTCTGAATGACGGGTTCTTCTGGCAGTAGTTCTAAATCGACCGTCGGATTGAGTTCGTCGAGGATGATGGTTTTGTAAAGGCCAGAGGCAATTGCCGTACTGGCAATCTCCCAACCCCGCTCGGCTTCGACATAGTCAATGGGCTGCTGCTGCCCGCGCCAGACAATAGCGTCGCGGCCACAGCGCTGATGATCGACTAAGTGGGGATAGCTTTTACGCAGAGCTGCGATCGCGGCATCCTCGGTATAGCCCTTGCCGCCTTTGAGCCATTGGACAATCATTACCCGGTGGGATTTGTCTTGGCTGATGCCTTTCCCGATGGCCTGCAGTGCCTTTCCCAAGGCGCTGGTGGACTTCCCTTTGCCATCACCGGTATAGATTTCAATCCCTTCAATCCCCATGTCCATGGCCTCCTGATGAATTTGGGGCTTCATTTCAGAGTGTAAGTCGGCAACTTCAATGAGCTGGGGCGGCGCAGCGCGGCCAGTGGCAATAATTTCTAAATGGTCGGGCTTATTTTTAATGGATTTCACCACATCGTCAATCGAGAGTAAGTCCAGATCGAGCACGGGGTTGATTTCATCGAGTACCACCACAGAATAGAGCCCAGAGGCGATCGCACCTTTGGCCACATCCCAGCCCCGCTGCGCCTCTTGCCGATCAAACTTGGTAATCTCTTGCGGGCCAAAAAACTCTGCTCGCCCGGTACGCACCTGATCAATCAAATGCGGAAAACCTCGCTGCAGTGCCTCAATGGCAGCATCCTCATCGTAGGTGCGCCCTGGCCCCTTTAAAAATCTCAGCAGCAGCACCCGGCTTTCCATAAACTGATGAATGCCAAGCCCAATCGA
>JAAUPS010000305.1 GCA_012033015.1 Phormidesmis sp. RL_2_1 | reverse complement strand
GAAGATGCGGGTAAATTGGTTCAGTGCGGGCAGTGACCTAGCCGGTGCAACCTACTCTTTGGTGGACTATAACCGAGCTGGTGTTCCGCTGATTGAAATCGTCTCGGAGCCCGATATCCGCTCCGGAGAAGAAGCTGCCGCTTATGCCGAAGAAATTCGTCGAATTATTCGCTATCTAGGGGTCGGTGATGGCAATATGCAGGAAGGCTCACTGCGCTGCGATGTGAATATTTCGGTACGACCGGTCGGCCAAAAGGAATTTGGTACGAAGGTCGAAATTAAAAACATGAACAGCTTTAGCGCGATCGCCAAAGCCATCGATTACGAAATAGAGCGTCAAATTGCAGCTATAGAAGCAGGTGAGCCCATTTATCAAGAAACTCGCCTTTGGGAAGAAGGGCCTCAGCGTACCAAAAGTATGCGCATGAAGGAAGGTTCGAGCGACTATCGCTACTTTCCTGAGCCTGATTTGCCCCCGATTGAAGTTTCTGCTGAACAACTCAACATTTGGCAACGTGAGCTGCCCGAGCTACCGGCAGCCAAACGCCAGCGCTATGAGGCAACACTAGGGCTCTCCGCCTACGATACCGGCGTGATCACAGATGATCGCGCTGTTGCTGAGTATTTTGAAGCGGCCATTTCCACTGGTGCTGATACCAAGCTGGTAGTCAATTGGATTATGAGCGACATTGCTGGCTACCTCAATGCTGAAAAGCTCAGCATTGGCGAGATTAAGCTAACCCCTATGGCCCTCGCTGAAATGGTGAAGCTGATCGAAGATGGCACCATCAGCAACAAAATTGGCAAAGATATTTTGCCAGATCTGCTCAGAAATGGCGGTTCTCCCAGAGCCATTGTCGAGAATAAAGGGCTAAGCCAAATTTCTGATCCCGCTGAGATCGAAGCTATGATCGACGAGGTATTAGACGCTAACCCTGATGAACTGGCCAAGTTCCGGGCCGGAAAGACAAAGCTAAAGGGATTTTTTGTTGGCCAAGTGATGAAGCGAACCGGGGGACGAGCAGATCCAAAGCTCACTAATCAGTTGCTTGGGAAAAAGCTAGCTAACTAGCTAACTAGCTAACTAGCTAACTAACTATAGCGTTTGCCACTTGGCTTGAATACAGGCTTACTGGCGGCATCCCTACAGGACAACGGGCCAAGTGACTCGCGGTAGGCGTAGGCGCTGCCTTCTCGCAGAGTATGCATCCGCAAACCGCTATAAAACTAGCTAACTAAAATTAGACTTTTTTTTCAGGTCAAACTAGCTCAAAAATAGTCTACAGCGTTGGTCACTTTGCTAAAGTACATTTGCTAAAGTACAACACACTGACTAAAAGCCTTATATTTTAGCCTTATGTTTTAACAGGCAGAGTTACTTGTAGTTCCCTTGAATGGCCCAAGCAATACTGAGAAAATACTGAGATACACCTAGCTAGCCATCTTGAGTGGATACATTCTCAACTCAGTACAGGGAATTCTATAATAAGTACAAAAAGGGGTTACACCCCTCACCCCATGCATGCGATAATGTGTCCATGTAGATGCACCCTGATGGTAGGGAGAGCCCGAGTGGCTCTCCTATTTTCTTTTTAAAGGGCCTGTAAGGATTTTTCGACAGCATTTCCCCCAAGATTTCCTCAAAATTCCCCTCAAAAATATAGCGTCTGTCGAGTAGCCTAGGACGTTTGCCGTAGCATGTGTAGCATGTAAGGATTCTGTGAAAATGCTGGGATCTTGTAACAAGTCTGCTTCACATTAGCCTAATCCGGAACAAAACCAATTTTATTCAATTCTTTATTTCAAGAGCCTTGCCCATGTGTTGTTCGTCATGCAAATGGGCAAAGCATCTGTATTGAGTAACTCTATTAAGTAATGAGCCATACAGCTACAGGCCATCCGCAGACAAAGCATCCGCAGACAAAGCATCCGCAGACAAAGCATCCGCAGACGTTCGCGAGCAAAGCCTTGAGCGCAATTTCTAGGGAGATGCCTAGCCCAGAGAACCTCGATGATTGCTGTATTCATCACTGGTTTGAAGCTCAAGTGGCAAAAACGCCTGCTGCGATCGCACTCCATGCTCCCAATAACGCCCCTCATAACGCCCCCAAGAACGCCCTGCTAGCGGATCAATCCATCGGCTACAGCCTCACCTACGCTGATTTAAACCAAAAAGCCAACCAGCTAGCCCATCACCTCAAAGGCTTAGGCATTGGCCCCGATAGCCTAGTGGCAATCTGCATAGCGCGATCGCCCCAAATGATCATCGCCATACTCGGCGTTCTCAAAGCAGGTGGCGCTTACGTACCCATCGATCCAGACTATCCGCTAGCCCGCCAATCCTATATCCTGCGCGATGCCCTCAGCACCAACATCAGCACTAACCCCAACATCAGCACTAGCTCTAGAAACACGCCCCCTGTGCTCCTCACCGATTCATCTGTTGCCAGCGCCTTGGTCACAGAACTGACGAGTGAATCCGCACCCCTTTCAGCACCAAACAGTCCGCCACATCCAACCATTATTCAGCTCGATACGGACTGGCCAACAATTGCCCAGCAGCCGACACACAATCCGTCAGTGGCGCTCAGTGGTGACCATCTTGCCTACGTCATTTACACCTCAGGATCTACAGGTAACCCCAAAGGGGTGATGGTGACCCATCAAGGCGTCGTCAACCATGCCATCGCCATGGCAAAAGCTTTGGAAATTTCTCCACTCGACCGGATGCTGCAATTCTCCAGTATGAGTTTTGACATCTTTGTAGAAGAGCTGTATCCCACTTTCATCAGTGGAGCAACATTAGTGCTGCGACCGGCAGATATTGCCACTTCTTTGAGTGCTTTTTTGCAGTTCACCGCCGCCGAAAAAATCACCATCTTAGATTTGCCGACCGCCTTTTGGCATGAGCTGGTGATTGGTCTAGCCCATATGGATGATTCTTCTCATGCCACACCCGGTGCTAAGCTGAGTCCCAGTATTCGACTGGTTGTTGTGGGTGGTGAAAAAGCCTCGCGAGCCCTATACGCTCAGTGGGTTGAGATGGTCGGAGATTATCCTCGCTGGCTCAATACCTATGGCCCAACTGAAACAACGGTTACAGCCACGCTATACGATCCACTTGCTGAAGCCTTTAAAGCAGATCAAGAGATGCCCATTGGCCGGGCGATTGATCATGTTGAAACCTACGTACTCAGTGATACTTTGCAAACAACGTCTCCCGGAGAGGTTGGAGAGCTTTTTATTGGCGGGCTAGGACTGGCAAGAGGCTATCTCAATCTACCTGAGAAAACAGCGAAAGCGTTTATCAAAAGCCCTTTTGAGCCTGAATGCCGTCTGTATAAAACGGGCGATATGGTCAGGCAGTTGCCCGACGGCAATCTGGAATTTGTCGGTCGAAAAGATTCTCAAGTCAAGCTTCGAGGATTTCGCATCGAGTTAGGTGAGATTGAAAGCTGCCTAGAGCAGCATCCTGATATTCAACAGTCAGTGGTCTTGCTACAGGACAACGAGCAGGCTGAAAAATGTTTGGTGGCCTATGTGGTTACGGGTCAAATCCCTGGCAAAATCACTGGCCAAATCACTGGCCAAATCACTGGCAAAGAGCCAATTCAAAGAGAAACAAATTACCAAAAACTACAGGCAGGCGAATTTCAGACCTTTCTACAAAAGATGTTGCCGCACTATATGGTGCCTGCTATTTTTATCGATTTGCCCATACTACCTACAACACCCAATGGCAAGGTAGACAAGCGGGCACTGCCGACGTTGACAGAAGTTGTTGGCGCGATCGCACCGCCACCAGAGAACTCCACTCAAACGCCCTTAGAATCTCAGCTAGTGGCGATTTGGCAAAAGGTTCTCGGGCGATCAGCACTAGGCATTCACGACAACTTCTTTGAATTAGGCGGCCATTCGCTATTGGTCATGCGCTTGTTTACAGAAATCGAATCAACCTTTCAGTGCCATAATCTGCCGGTGACAACATTATTGAATGCGCCAACTGTTGCTGAACTAGCGGCTGAGCTTGCCCCCATCCTCAATCAACAGTCAACAAGCTCGCTAGCGGCCCCTACCGCCTCTGAGCCGCTAGCGGGCTCAGTCGTTTTTCTCCAAGCTGGAACAACAGAGCCGCCGCTATTTTTGGTGCACGATGCCGATGGCTTAGTCAATTTGTATATCAACTTACCGGCTGCTCTAGGTGCATCTGAGGTGGGTGCATCTGAGGTGGGTGCATCTGAGGTGGGTGCATCTGAGGTGAGTGCCAATGCTGTAGATGGCGATGCTGCGGATAATACTTCTATTCATCATGCGGCCCATCGTTCTGCTCAGCAGCAGGCCCACCACCAGCGCGCAGTATATGCCTTTAGGCCACTGAGCCAGCCTCAGGTACCCATGGTGCACAGCCGCATTCCTGACATGGCCGCCTATTACATCACTCAGCTACGACAAATACAGCCCCATGGGCCTTATTTATTAGGCGGGCTATGTGCAGGGGGCCTCATTGCTTTTGAAATGGCCCTCCAATTAGAAGCTGCTGGAGAATCTGTCGCCCTTACAGCTCTGTTAGAAGCGCCTGACGTGGCGGCTGAAGAAAAGTCGGCTCCGCTTGAGCCCCGCTTCAAGAACCTACGGAAAATTCGCACAGAAGGGGTATTCTCTGTGCTGAGTTCACTGCAGAAAAGGATCGTCAATGAGCTGAACTACCGGGTGCGCCATCGTCTGATGCAAAAAAAATACAACAGTCAGCTTCAGGCGTTTCGCTATTGGCAACAACAGGGCTGGCCATTGCCCAAAATGCTACAAAATTTGAGTGTGCGATCGCTCTATCTGTTTGCAGAGCGTAGCTACGAGCCCAGCGCCATCCTTCAAGGCAAAGTTATTTTGATCAAGGCCAATGGCCCAGGCCAAAATGAGGATGACAGGCCCTACCGAGAAGTGTATGCCGATCCGTTATTCGGCTGGGGCGATCGCACTGCCCAACCCATTCAAACCTATGATGTGCCCGGTGGTCACGCCACTATGCTCAATGCTGCCCATGTATCAGCCATTGCCCAAGCCTTAAAAGACAGTATTGCTGCTGCTCTAGCCCAATACTAAAAGACCCCAATACTAAAAGACCCCAATACTAAAAGACGACTAGCCATATTAAGGGCACCTCTATTAAGTCACCATGAGCAGATGGAGGCGAAACTAAAGTGATGCCATACTTTGGGCAACAGCTTCAGCCACCTTAATCCCATCTACGGCGGCAGAAAGAATGCCCCCAGCATAGCCCGCCCCTTCCCCAGCCGGATACAGACCCGAAGTATTCAAGCTTTGATAGCTGTGATCTCGCTTAATGCGAATAGGCGATGATGTTCGCGTTTCTACCCCTGTTAGCACCGCATCGGCCATGGCGAAACCCTTGATTTGTTTATCAAAGGCCGGAATCGCTTCGCGGATAGCGGCGATGGCATATTCTGGTAAACTCTCACTCAAATCGCCCAAATGTACTCCAGGTCGATAAGAGGGTATTACCGACCCTAGTGTAGTCGAGGCTCTTTGGGCTAAAAAATCTCCCACGAGCTGCCCCGGAGCCTCATAGGTCGCGCCCCCTAGTTCAAAAGCGCGTGCCTCTAGCTGGCGCTGAAAGGCCATCCCCGCCAACGGCCCATCGGGATAATCTGGCTGTGGCGTAATCCCCACAACAATACCGCTATTGGCATTTTTGCCA
>JAAUPS010000304.1 GCA_012033015.1 Phormidesmis sp. RL_2_1 | reverse complement strand
ATCGCACCAGAGCAGTTGATACGCTAGGTCTGACAAGCTAGGTCTGACAAGCTAGGTCTGACAAGCTAGGTCTGACAAGCTAGGTCGGTTAACAAGCAAGATTGATACACCTGCTCACCGACCAGCAAATGGTACCAGCTAACGGTGCCAGCTAACGGTCGGCATAATCTGTTTTTTATCAACGCGGTGCTTGTATTTGATAGCCGTATTCAGCACTGAATCTAGCAGAGAATCAGAGAGCAAATGCGGCTCTAACCCTAAATCAATCAGCTTGGTATTTTTTGCATTGAAGTAGTGTTCTTCTGCTTCCACTCGAGGATTGTCTAGGTTGGTGACTTCGACATCTAGGCCCAAGGTTGTGCCCGCTTTCTTCACCATCATCGCCAAGTCGTTAATGCTAAACATCTCGGTAAACTGGTTAAAGACGCGGAATTCGCCAGCAGCGGCTGGATTTTCGCAGGCAATTTCAATGCAGCGTACGGTATCGCGAATATCGAGCAAAGCGCGAGTTTGGCTACCTTTGCCGTACACCGTTAGCGGATGACCGACCGCCGCTTGAATGCAAAAGCGATTGAGCGCTGTCCCAAAGACACCGTCGTAGTCGAGTCGATTAATCAACAACTCGTCCATGCCTGTTTCTTCAGTGAGCACGCCGTACACAATGCCTTGGTTCAGGTCGGTGGCCCGTAAACCCCAAATTTTGCAAGCAAAGTGAATGTTGTGGGTATCGTGCACCTTACTGAGGTGGTAAAACGACCCAGGGCTCTTGGGGAACGGCAGGGTGTCTTTGCGGCCATTGTGCTCAATGGTGATGTAGCCTTCTTCAATGTCAATATTAGGTGTGCCGTACTCACCCATGGTGCCGAGCTTAATCAGGTGACACTCAGGAAAATGGTCGCGTAGTACGTACAACAGATTGAGGTTACCTAGCACATTGTTCGCTTGGGTCATGACCGCATGTTCACGATCAACCATAGAAAAAGGTGCTGAGCGCTGCTCACCAAAGTGAACAACCGCATCTGGCTTGAACTGGAGCATTGAGCGCTCTAGGAAGGGATAGTTATTGACATCGCCAATAAATAGCTCAATGTCCTTACCGGTCAAATCTTTCCAGCGCTGAAGCCGGTTTTGAATAGGGGCGATGGGGGTGAGGGTTTCGGCCTGGAGTTCCATGTCCCAAAGCCGCCGAACTAAGCTATCAAGGATAGCGACATCATGACCTTTATTGGAGAGATAGAGCGCTGTTGCCCAGCCGCAGTATCCATCACCGCCGATTACTAAGACTCTCATGCTGCTTCTTTATGAAACCTTCAATAATGACCTTTGCTGATGCTCAATTTATCAGGTTTGGGGGCACGGGTGAGTAGTTTCTCGCAAAGGGGAGGGTGATGAAAGGTCAGAAAACACGGTTATTTGTTTCAAGCGATGGACAATGATTTTGCTTTAAAGAGGCATTCCAAGGGGCTTTGACTCAGTTTTGAAGATGGAGAAGATGATCTCAGCACAATATTTTGCCAGGGAAAAAATACTATTTAGAGAGAATAAGCACGGCATAAATAATGGTTAAGGCCGGTTTAAAGTTTGCTAAACCTTAGGGTAAGCATTGGTATCAGCATCTGCTAAAAGACACTGATGGGATAGCACTAGGAAACAGAGCTATAGCGGTTTTGTCGCAGCAATATTGAGTGCTTACTGTAAGGCTTGGTGCTAGGACTGAGTGAGGCGAAAAACGAGGAGCTGCGTTTTTTGCTCAGGTGAGAAATTATTGTCACTTAGCAGCAGCAGGCTTCTTTGGCCGTTGGGAAAATTGGGGCCAAAAGTCATGGCTTCATAATTTTCCAGGTAATTTTTGAGTGACGGATCGGCAAAATCGAGCACGAGCTGTTTGCGAATGGGATCGATGCCGTTGAGGGTGCTGTTTCCGGTGCTGTTTTCGGTGCGAAGGGAGGTGATCGTACGAATATCTGTCGCTCCTCCGGAAGCTAGCTGATACAGCTTCAGCCCAAAGCCTTGAAACCGTACGAGCGCTCTAGCCCGAGAAAATGCCCCGATTGGTCAAGCATCGCTATTTCGGCAAGCCCATGTAAAATTGCACCGGTTGGGGCCAAGTCCATTTCGTACAGATGCTCAGAAATGAGCGTATTTTGATAGGGGTCGAGCAGGTAGTGAAGCACTCGATTTTTGTACGGAATATCGGGGGCAAAATCCAGATCTTGGAGCAAAGGGCCTTCGGTGGCGACAAACAGACGATAGGGCTCGTAAACCCCACCAGTGCCTGAAGAAACATTGATTGCTAGCGCTTCAAAGCCGAGGTTCTCCTGAATGCCTTGGTTTTGTTCCCCTGCTTGAGTTGAAGCGTCTAAATTCAAGACACTGTCAGGAATGTAGCGCTGGGGCAGGGGTAGGACGGTTTGAATTTGGCCTGTGGCTAGGTCGTATTCTCCAATGGCCGGGGCAATTCGTCCTTGAGGGGAGCCTTCGCTTGAAATCAATAAGGTATTGCCGGGGGTTAAAGCAAGGCCCTCAGGATCTAGTTCACCAGGGGCATAGCGGTTGCCGTCAATGTCTTTAAGATAGGTGACAGCTTCGATGGTGAGGGTGAAGTTGGCGCTGTTAAAGTTGGTAAGCTGGCAGGTGTAAAATCGGGGGTGATCGCGATTGTCGGACAGGGCATAAAGGCGATTGCGTGGTACATCATAGGCTATGGCGGATATGCCGCCAACGGGCTCACCGTCAAAACTTTGCTGAGGTAAAACGTAGCTGTCTGCCAAATCGAGTGAAATATCTAAAAACAGCCGATCTTCTGCGCTTACTCGGGGTAGAGCGCAGCCTGTCAGTAACCAGAGGGCGAGCAGGCTACTCACTAGGGCTGAAAACCATCGCTGTGTTATGGACATTTTGTCACCGGGTACGTAATTGCTAGGCGTAAATTAAGGATGAATCAGGGTTGGATATACACCGAGCGAGTTCGGGCAAATTCGTCGGGTCAAACCGTACTGAATTATTACACGCAGCATTATCGGCATTCTAGCCGCGCCCAATGGCAGGCCAGAATTGAGCAGGGGCAAGTTTTGCTTGATGACCAGCGAACGTCCGCTGCTGCTGTTTTGAAAAGTGGACAGCATTTGGCGTATCAGCGTCCGCCTTGGCAGGAGCCACAGGTGCCGCTAGAGTTTGAAGTGCTCTATGAAGATGGAGATTTGTGGGCGATCGCCAAACCCTCTGGTTTGCCGGTGCTCCCTGGCGGTGACTGTTTGGAGCATACTTTGCTCTATCAGATGCGATCGCGCTACCCCAATGAATCGCCAGTTCCCCTACATCGGTTAGGCCGAGGCACCTCTGGCGTTATCCTGATTGCCAAGTCTCAGCAGGCCAGAGTGGCCTTATCTCAGCAGTTTAGAGACCGGCAGTTGAGCAAAATTTACCGAGCCCTGATTGGCCCAGCGAGCCCCAGCGAGCTACCCGAGCGCTTTAGCTGTCACTATCCCATTGGCAAATTGCCCTATGCGGCCATGGGTTATTTGTATGGTCATCTGCCTGCGATCGCCGCTAAAGCCATGGCCGCCCATAGCGACTGTCACATTTTACATCGCCGTCCTACCTCAACCTTAGTACAGGTGGCCATCTCTACCGGCAGGCCGCACCAAATTCGTATTCATTTGGCCGCTGCCGGTTATCCCCTACTGGGTGACCCGCTATATGCTGTCGGTGGCGTACCTATGGTCGGTGGTACTGCTGTAGCCAGCGATGGCGGCTATCATTTGCACTCATATCGCGTGCGATTTACCCATCCGCGCACTGGGAAAGATATTTCTATTACTGCCACGCCGCCCAGTATTTTAAACATGCCAGCGAAAAGGGCCGATTGGGAAAATGGCCATTGATACCATGACGTGACTGCAGGTGTTGCGTAGATTGATGATGGATGCTGTTTACGGCTTTTTTACTGCCTTTTTATGCCTGACTACATTCTGTATGCGCAACACGGCTGGGCTGATATCGATCGAGGCATTGGCCGCTTGGCTCGGCAGATTGCCAGCCCCCAAGCGGAAGTGGTGGTGCCCAATCTAGGCTTTGTCAATACCTGGATTCGGATGGAGCCGCTGATTGATCACGTGGAGGCGATCGCCCGCCAGAGTCAAGCCCAACATCCCCATACGCCCATCCGCATTGTCGGTCACTCTATGGGCGGGCTGATTTGGCTAGAAGTTCTGGCCCGACATCCAGAATGGTGGCCGCTAGTAGAATCGTTGGTTTTAGTCGGTTCGCCGGTGGGCGGTGCTGATTTGGGTCGGATGCTCGATCCTTTTGAGTGGGGCGTCGGTATTGCCAGAGATTTGGGCAAAAATCGGCGAGCGTTGGCCGAACAAATTGCGGCTAAAGTGCCCACGCTGATCATTGCCGGAGATTATGATCAAGGTAGCGATGGGGTTGTCCCGGTGGAATGTGCGAGATTTAACCAGGCCAGCTATGTCAAGCTCAACCATGTTAGACATGCCGATTTAAAGCAACATCCGGCTGTAGCAAACGTGATTCAACAGTTTTGGCAAGATGCAGCTCATCTGTGTGTGCCTAGCTCTGTAGAGAGTCCGTGCGATCGCCTGATCCGCTCGCTTCAGGCCATTCCTGGCATGACAGATGCCCATTATCGAGACTTTGAAAAATCTCTGGTGTGGGGCCACCTACCCCATGATCTTGTGCTTCGCACCTGGCAAAATCGCCTTAATATTCACCATGTATTTGTGGCAAATATGAGGGAAGATTGCCTGTTTGCAGGGTTTGTAGGTTGGCCACACACGCAGGATTTATACGACGCCCTATGTCGGTTGAGGGCCGGTTGAGTGTTAGAAAAAGGCCCGTTCAATTAGCTAATGTTTAGCGCAGATGTTTAGCGCAGATGTTCTGCTCAGCTAGGCTGTTTTGTGGTGATCAGACGACGGCACCGGCAGCTTTGTGAATCGCTTGAGATTCTGTTCATACTGGGCAATCAAGTCAGCTTTAGAGAGCTTACGATGAGAGCCAATAGGTGTCATTCTCACACCACATATTTTGGCAATGCTGGCCTTGCGCAGATCGCTGGCTTTCCATTTTTTCCAGTCTACGGGTTCGCAAATCATCTCTGGAACTGCTGTTGTGGAAATTCTATTCTGGTTCGGTGTCTCTCCCTGTTGGAGGGCAAGCTTGGGAGTGACAGATTGATTTAGCGTAGATTTGTTTAAAACAGATTCTTTAGCGGCAGGTTTTTTAGCAGCAGGTTTTTTAGCGGCAGGTTTTTCAACAGTAGATTTTTCAACAGTTGCGATGGGAGACTCGGTGCTTGGTGTTGATAGGGGTAGAGCGGTTGTTGTCTGGGATGGTGTCTGCGGCACCAAGGGAGTGGCTGATTGGCAATCTCCTGATATTTTTCTATCTGGTTTGCCGTCGTAGGTGGCGACATAAAAGGCAAAGGCTAGCGGCAGCCAGACTTCAGATCCGTATAGTAAAGATGCGATCGCAATATCCAAAACCTGGTCGATGAGTTTGAAGTTCATGACGTTATACCGTTTATGGTGGGGACATAGTAAATTTGAACTGTAGTTAATATGTACTATATCGCAATTCCACCCTGGCGCATCAGCAAAATGAGCAGAGCAAGGATGCATTCCTTGTCTTGGTGAGCATTCCTTAGCGCCGTACGACGACGCAGGGTCTCACCGCGATCGCCGCCAAGCGACGCGCCTGTGCCGGATGCATTCGGTACTATAT
>JAAUPS010000092.1 GCA_012033015.1 Phormidesmis sp. RL_2_1 | reverse complement strand
CGGCGCTAAGGAATGCTCACCCAAGATAAGGAAGCTCACCAAGATAAGGAAGACTCACCAAGACAAAGTCAGAATGCATCCTCACTTTGCTATATCCTTACTTTGCGATATGTGACAGGCTCAGGTAACTTGCTGTATTTGAATTTTATTGGAAAGGTACGAAATTCTCTGTGACAGAACGCGATATCTCTGAGGATGCAAAGGCAACTCAAGCCCGTGAAATAGAAGCATTGCGCCAAGCAACGTTGCGTAGCTGGTGGTGGGTATGTCTGGCACTTTGGCTGACGGTCGGCGCGGTGAGTTTATGGTGGCTGCGCTCAGATTTACAAGAGTTGCGGGAGTATTTTACCTGGGCAGCGGTGCGTTACATGCTGGCCTATGGGCGGCTAGCGGCCGTAGGACTTGGTCTATGCGTGGGGCTCACATTGGCATTGTTGGTGGGAGAAAGTCGCCATATTTTGTTTGGGCTTTCTGTCAGTGAGCGAGATCGCCTCACCGCCCAGCTCAACAAAATTCACGCCCAAGGCCCTTCTCACCCCCAATGGAAAGTTATTCAACCTACAAAAACTCGCCTTGAAGACTAACGCCCTGCCTCGGCGACGCATAGCCGATCGCCGCTGCCTGATCGAGCAGTAGCTTTGCCTGTGGCATTTGCCGCAATATTGAAGCAGGGCAATGGGTCCCGACTGGGCCCGTGAGTAGTTGTTTAACCACGGTCGATTTGCCTTCGCCATAGGCTAAACAAATACTTTGACGGGCGGCGCGAATCGCACTGAGGGTGAGGGTAAAGGCGTATTGGGGAACGGCATCTAGGTGGGGAAAAGGACTAGAGGTGAGCTGTTGCTGGCGGTTTTGCCGATCTAATCGCACGATTTTTACCCAATCGGGATCGCTAAAATCAGCAACGGCGGGATCATTAAAGGCTAAATGACCGTTGTTGCCTATTCCTAAGCAGCAAAGATCGGCGCGATCGCGGCGCAAGTTTTGCTCGTATTGTCTGCAAATTTCCAGGGGCAGTAGCCCATCACCTTCGATGTCGTACCACGCACCTAAGGGCACTTTATTCCTCAGGTGCGATCGCAAATAATGGCGAAAGCTAGCGGGATGGTCTGCAGCGATGCCTAAATATTCGTCTAAATGAAATCCGGTAATGCGCGGCCAATCTAATGATTGTTGCGTGGGCGAAGATAGCGGATCACTCAAGTACTCTAAAAATGGTATCTGTGATCGCCCGGTTGCAAAAATCGCCACCGCTTTACCCTGTTGCTCAATGGCAGTTTGAAGAATATCACGGGCGATCGCACTTGCCGCCAAAGCCGTATCCTCAGCCGATCCGTAAATCTGCACCCACAGCTCATCAACTTTAAAACTGCGCAACGGACGAAGGGCGGATTCTTTTATCACAGGGTTCTCTCAACTTGCAGAAATGGCATCGAAGCAGAAGTTACATCAGATTAAATATTTTGACCAGTTTCGTCTTTTGACGAGCCCATCCTTCATGATCGCTACATTACCCGCCTATAGCAATCGCTAGATGCATTTGGTGATCGCTGAGCCTGCATTAACTGAGCCTGCATTAACAGTTTCACCTATTGATGGTTTGTATCTAATTGATGGTTTGTATCTAATTGATGGTTTGTACCTATGGATAAGGTGTAAAGCTATCTGGCGAACGCTATCAGCTATCTTTTCCAAGCCTCCCTTTAGTCCACCTTTGTGACACACAGCCTGTGAACTCAACCCCTTCAAATCGTCGGCAGATTGCTACCCCATCACTGATGAAGCTTTGGTGGTGGCTCATTGGCATGATTGTGTTATTGCTCATCTGCGCAAGCACCGTGATCCATTGGCTGACCGAATACTGGTGGTTCGATGCGACTGGATTTGCCCATGTGTTTAGGCTGCGGTTAGGCTGGAGCGTACTCTGCGCGGGTTTGGCCTTTGTCGTCTACAGCGCTGTACTGTTGGCCAACTGCGGTGTAGCCCTTTGGTTGACCCGCGATCGCACCTTTGTTGCGCCCCAAAACATTTCTTCTCGAAATAGTACGTGGGCACCGTTGATCCCCGGTATCACCATTTATGGCGGCATAGGTTTGATAGGACTTCTCGCCATGGGCGCAGCACAGCGAAGCGCCCAATCTTGGGAAGTACTACTCAAGTTTTTAAACGCCACCCCATTTGGGATCACTGACCCTATTTATCAGCAGGATATCGGCTTTTACGTTTTTCGGATGCCCGTTTATCAAGGCTTACAAAGCCAAGGGCTAGAGCTGTTGGTCTGGGCTCTGATCTTACCTTTGGCCCTCTATGCACTCAAAGGAGAAATTCGCTTTGAGCGCGGCTGGAAATACTTTTTGACGGGGCCAGTAAAGGCGCATCTGTGTGGGTTAATGAGTGCGATCGCCTTAGTCAGCGCCCTAGGCTATTGGCTAGCCCGCTACGATCTGCTCTACTCCCCTAGTGGCGTTGTATTTGGCGCAGGCTACACCGATGTCAACGCCCGCCTCCACGCTTACAGCATCATGGGTGTGATTACCCTGGTCATTGCCCTATTATTTATCGTCTCCCTTTGGCGGCAAGGCTTTTCCCTACCAGCAGCCAGCATCAGTCTGTACTTTGCCATCCTCTTAATCGTCGGTGGCCTCTACCCATGGCTACAGCAAAGCATCGTTGTCGAACCCAACGAACTCGATAAGGAAGCCCCTTTCATCGATCACAACCTCAAGTTCACCCGCAGTGCCTACGGTCTAGCAGATGTGCAAAGCGAAGAGTTTATTGTAAAAGACAACCTCAATGTCGCCGCCCTTGAGCAAAATGCTGGCACCCTCAACAACATTCGTCTATGGGACTATCAAACCCTGCTGAGCACCTATCAAGAACTCCAAAGCCTGCGGCTGTACTACCGGTTCCACGATATCGATATCGATCGCTACAGCCTAGAAGGGGACTACCGACA
The DNA here is from genome assembly GCA_012033015.1 of Phormidesmis sp. RL_2_1. GTDB lineage: Bacteria > Cyanobacteriota > Cyanobacteriia > Phormidesmidales > Phormidesmidaceae > Phormidesmis. The sequence goes on along the minus strand of JAAUPS010000092.1, from coordinate 15,680 downwards.
AGTGATGCTCGCCGCCCGCGAACTTGACTATGACGCGGTTCCCGCCAAAGCTCAGAACTGGGTAAATCAGCGTCTCAAATACACCCACGGCTATGGCCTAGCGATGAGCCCTGTCAACCAAGTCACCGTCGAAGGACTGCCTGATTTCTTTATCCAAAATATTCCACCCGTTACCACCGTCGATATTGCCATAGACCAGCCCCGCATTTACTACGGCGAAGAAACCGACCATCACATATACACCGGTACCAGTACCGAAGAGTTTGACTACCCTTAGGCGACGATAACGCCACCAATCTCTACCAAGGGGCGGGCGGTGTCCCTATCGGTTCAGTCATTCGTCGAGCGATCTATGCCCTCGACTTCAGCACCCTCAAACCCCTCACCTCTCAATACTTTACTCCTCGCTCAAAAATTCACTACTACCGCGATATTAAAGTGCGATCGCAAAAAATTGTACCTTTTCTCCAGCTAGATAGTGATCCATACCTCACCCTGATTGATGGACAGCTCAAGTGGATTTTAGATGGCTACACCACTAGTGATCGCTATCCTTATTCAGAACCTCTTATCAGCTCACCCAACATTGAAACCTTGACCTCAGCCCAGCAGGAAATTGCCACCATCACCGCCAACGGCACCAACTATATCCGCGATGCTGCCAAAATTGTGATCGATGCCTACGACGGCTCACTGACCATCTATGCCATCGATAGCGAAGAGCCAATTTTGGCCACTTACCAAAAGATATTTCCAGACCTCTTTACCCCGATTACAGCCGCGTCAGATGAATTGCGCAGCCACTTTCGCTACCCGCTCAACCTTTTCCAAATTCAGTCCCAGATTTACCGGACCTATCACATGGACGATACCGAAGTCTTCTACAACCAAGAAGACTTGTGGCAAGTGCCCCTACAGCAGGGTAACAGCGGCGAGACAGAACAAATGCAGCCCTACTACATCATCATGCGACTGCCCCAAGCAAAAAACGAAGAGTTTTTACAAATACTGCCTTTCACACCATCGAGTAAAGACAACATGGTGGCTTGGATGGCCGCTCGCTGCGACGGTGACCAATACGGCAAGCTTGTTCTCTACGAATTTCCTAAACAAGTTTTGGTCTATGGCCCCCAACAAATAGAAGGCCGCATCGATCAAAATACCGAAATTTCTCAGCAGCTCACCCTTTGGAATCAAGAAGGCTCCAGCGTGGTTCGCGGCAATCTCTTGGCCATCCCTATCGACCAGTCCTTGCTCTACTTCGAGCCCGTTTATTTACAAGCAGATCAAGGAGCACTACCGGAACTTAAGCGAGTCATCGTCGCCTTTAAAAACACCATCGTCATGCGTCAAACCCTGCCTGAAGCCCTCGAAGCCATTTTTGGCAATTCAGCGAACCTATCCCAACCATCGACTTCTCAACCATCAACTTCAGATACCGCCGTTGCAGAACCAGCAGCCAACCCATCCTCTCCCAACACGAGTGAGTTGGTTCAAGCTGCTATTGAAGCCTACGAGAATGGTGAAAAAGCTCTGCAAGCAGGAGACTGGGCAGCCTACGGGCAGTCTCAACGGCGGCTAGCAGAGGCGCTAGAGCAGCTCAATAACAACTACGCAAAGGAGGCCAACACCACAGAAACAAGCATAGATTGATTGATTAACTGAGGTCATTACCGATTGGGATATATCGATTGAGTAGGTGAATGACGAGACATATTATGGCTAGATGCGATGGCATTAAGCATAACTGGCTTGAGCGGAGCCTGTGCCTCTGTAATCAAGCCCTCCAGTAAAGATTCGTAGGCATTGATCGCCTGCTCACCCGAATAGTAAGCCATAGCATACTTACGGCCGCACTCTCCTAGGGCTTGTAACTGTTGAGGATTATCGTACAAGGTTTGAATGGCTTGAGTCAGTTTGGTCGGACTCTCAGGCTTTACGACCAGACCACCGCCACTTTGCCTGACAGCATCAGCGGCTGAGCCGTTAAGCGGGACTGAAGCAACAATCGGCCGACCGCTTGCCATGATCTTCTGGGTTTTTGAAGGCATGTTAAAGCCGACAACATTCTGCTTTTGCATAATCAGTGAGATATCGGCGGCAGCCAACATTTCAGGAAACGCCGCCTCAGGGACAAACGGCAGCAACACAACATTTTGAACACCCAGTTCCTGACACAAGTCATTTAAATCATTGAGCTGTCGGGCTTCTCCTACAATGACAAAGCGAATATGGGGATTGTCTTTCATTTGGAATGCTGTACGCACAATTGTTCGCACACCTTGGGTACGAGCAATATTACCCGAGTACAGCACAACAAACTTATCTTCCAAACCATGGGCTTTGCGGAAGGCATTTCCCGTTTTTGGCAAGGGCCGAACCCAGTTCACATCTACCCAATTAGAAATGCACTCCATTTTATTCATCGGCACGCCCTTTGCCACTAAGTTTTTGGCAAAAGAAGGCGTAATCACGCTAATTTTGGTAGCACTTGCGTAAGCAAAGTGTTCCAGTTTTTCAAATACTTTGATAGCGAGTTTATTGGTGATTAGCCCAGTCTGTACAGCAGCCTCTGGCAAAATATCTTGCAAACTAAGAACGACAGGGCAGTTGTAAAAAGCCTTTGTAGCCGCTACCGGCAAACAGGCGGGTAAAGAAGGGCTAGTCGATAGGATAATGTCAGGCCGCCAGCCACTGATAGCCTTGATAAAGCTCAGTGTTGCAAAACTAGCCTCTAGGAGGGCCCGCCCCAGCAACCCAGGCTTCGGACGAATAGCGACAAAGCACCGATCAATTTCTACACCATTGCGAACTTCATGGGTGTAAATCTTACCCCTATAGTCAGGATAAATTTTGCGCTCCGGGTAGTTAGGCATGGCCGTGACAACCCTTACCTTGTGGCCGCGCTTGACCAAACCCTCAGCGAGTTCTGTCATTAATGGAGCAATTCCGATCGGCTCGGGGTAATAATTGTAGGAATAAAGCAGAACGCGCATGAATGGGTAGCTCTTTAGACTAATCGTTTTCAGGGAAAGAACGGATATACAAAAGTGCTGCTACTAAGAGAGAAAATACGGAGAAGCACTGTTGAGAAAACTATTAACTGATGGCACAAGATTAACTGGCCAAATCAATAGATTTCTCGATATTGCTTTGGCTTCAGCTAATCTTTAGAGACATACGCATATTTCTGTAAAGTTCCTACAGTGTTTGGGTAGGCTATTACGTTAACCCTGCTATCGCGAACCATAAATATAGGTGAGGCATAATCAACGTATAGCGAGCCATCCGTTGTAAATATTGGGTTTCACACCACGTCTGTAATTTTCTGCAGCAGTCGCGAACGCTCAAAAAGCCTTTACAATCGAATCAGTAGTCATCAATACAACCTTGGTTTACTAGTTCCCATCTACATCGACAAATGCTTCAGAGCAAGGAATATTTTTGATACTGTTGGCATACTATTGACAATCTATTGACAGTCTATTGACAGTTCATCAGACGAAGTTTTTATACAGGAGTCTGGCATGGTTTTTAAAGGTCGGCCTCATTGGGACGCTGTGCGTTTTGTTACAACCCTGAACTATTTTGGAGAAATTCCGTTTCTCGGCAGCTTTCGCTGGATACAAGCGCTATTTGGGAAAACCTGTATAAACCCTGGGGCAGATTTGAGTAAGAGAACTCGTAAAGTCATTTTGTTTGGCTGTCGTTCATTGCAGCAAGACCATGAACTTCAAGTACAGCTAGAGTCGCGCTTGCTAGCGGTTGAGCCACCGATAGAACTCAGTTCTGTTTTTTTAGAGGCAAATATTTCAGAGGCAAATATTTCAGAGGCAAATATTTCAGAGGCAAATATTAAGAGGGCAGAACATGGAGCTGACATCGTACCGGCCAAGCTGGAACGGCTCGTCTGCTCGGCTGATACTGCGATTTTATTAAACTCGCTGGCACCTTCAACCTTAGCGGCTAGTTTGGTAGATTACCTGGGGAAAAATTCGGATACTGTTTGGCGCAGCGTCTTTGATTTTGGCAGCCCAAATTGCGACCTATCTGCTTGGGGTGCTCTTGATGATGTGGTGATGGGTGGGGTTAGTCAAGGCAGCTTTTTTCTTAGGTCAACTACAGATCATCAACCGATGGAACCGCAACAACACCAGCAGGCCGTTTTCGCTGGGAACGTTTCGACGAGTAATTCGGGTGGTTTTTCCTCTGTGAGAACTCAAAACTTTGACCCGCCTTTTGATTTCTCAGGCTGGGACAGTGTGGTGCTGCGCGTTAAAGGCGATGGCCAGCGCTACAAGTTTATTGCGCGCAATAGTGCTGGTTGGGATAGTCCGGCGTATATCTATAGCTTCGATACAGTCGCAGGCGCTTGGATAGATGTCAAAATTCCGTTTGCGGCTATGGTGCCAACGTTTCGTGCTCGATCGCTGCCGGATGCCCCTGCATTTGACCCAGCACGCGTGTTTTCGTTTCAGCTCATGCTGAGCAAGTTTGAGTATGATCGCAAGCTAAATCCTCGCTTTAGCGCCGGGACATTTGAGCTGGCGGTCAGCTATATCAGTGTGCAGCGGCCTCGTCAGGGCATACCTTTGATCGTTGTTGGTGGCCCTGATGCTGTTAGCCAAGAGCAGCATCAGGCAATTTTAAATGAATCGCAGGTTAACTATCGTTTGATTGAGCGTTTGGTTGAGCCTGAGGTGGCGGATGTCGTTGGGGCGATCGCAGAAGCATTATGCTAAGACGCTACCTGAGTGACATAAGTGAAATTGACAACGACACTCATTTTAGGCTTTAAGCAGGGCGCAGATTAATAGGACGGACGGGGGGCGCGATCGCCACCTTCTTTGACCTGCTGCTTGGCTCGATTAGCGCTTTTTTTCAGGGCTTCTAATCGACGAATGTAGCGATCGCGCTGTTTTTCTTAGGGGTTTGCTCAATCAATGTTTTCAGCGCACTACCGAGGCTTTTGTAAGCATTGGGCAGAGTGTAGCCAAAACGAGTAGCAATAGAAATTGCTTTTTCGTCAGCGTTGATGGACTCCTGTAGCGTTTTTTTGGCCGTTATTACGCTTATAAAGCCGCCAGCCAGAGACCCCGCACAGCCCCATTGCCAATAGCAGCAGCAGGCCATCTTGCACCCATAGCTCACCAACTGCGCCGCCTAGGCCAATCGCTAGAGCTGCCATTTCCCAGCCATCCCGAGGGATCGTATCGCTTTGGACACGGGCAACCTCATGCCAAAACAGCAGATTGCGCTGGTCAATCGCTAACTGCTCCCATTTAGTCAAATCAATTTGCACTTCTACTTGGTCGCGACCTAGCTCTTCGCAGGTAATCAACGGCGGGGCAACATCAGTAGCAGGCTCTACGGTGACCCAGCTTTGCAGTTCAGGAGGCAGCAAGCTCCTTAAACGGCGCAATTCACCAATGTCGGCACGCGGTGAAGTGTAGCTAGCGTAAGTCATAGGTCTAAGGGCACTCTTAACGACAGGTGGATTCTTGGCAGGTGGATTCTTGGCAGGTGGATTCTTGACAGGTAGAGGAGTCGATGGATGAGGGGCAACTATAGCGTTTCTCACTTGGCTAGACTACAGAACTTTCGGTGAAGCCTTTACAGAACAACAGGCCCAGTGAGTCGCGGTACCCAAATGAATCCGGGTACCGCTATATAACTATCTAAAGATGGTTATAACATGCTGGCGGGGCTAGCAGCGTTGGGGTAAAACCGTCCCTGTTAAAAAATTATCGCTGCTTAAATTATCACTGCTCTTGTAGTTTTGTGATGGCATCGTCGAGTAACTGACAGCCTTGCGCTACCGACTCAACTTGATATAGCTGATCGCGCAGTTCGGCAGCACCGGCAAAATCCTTGGCATACCAAGCCATATGCTTGCGGGCCTGACGAATTCCCCGCGCACCCTTGTAGTCCGACAGCATGATCAAATGCTCACGGGCACACTGGAGCCGATCAACAGTACTCGGTGGGGATAACCGCTGGCCGGTCTTTAAGAAATGGTCAATTTCTCCGACTAGATATGGATAACCCAACGTTCCTCTAGAGCACATGATGCCATCTGCTTGGGTTTTGAGTAAGCAGCTTAGAGCCGCGTCTACAGAGAAAATATCGCCGTTGGCAATGACTGGAATCTTCAGCACTGCTTTAACTTTAGCAATCCATTCCCAGCGAGCTGCACCATGGTAGCCCTGGGCTCGCGTGCGACCATGAAGGGTGAGCATTTGTGCCCCAGCAGCTTCTATCAGACGAGCAAACTCAACGGCATTGATCGCATCATCCGACCAGCCGATTCGGGTTTTGACCGTGACAGGGACTTCAACGGCAGCGCAGACGGCCTCAACGATTTTTACAGCGGTATCTGGTTCGCGCAGGAGTGAAGAACCTCCCCCATTTTTAGTAATTTTATTGACAGGGCAACCCATATTGATATCGATGGTATCTGCACCTTGATCGACGGCTTTACGAGCAGCTTCAGCTAAAAAATCAGGCCGCCGATCAAAAAGCTGAATACTGATAGGCCGCTCATCGGGATCGATATCCATCACTTCGGGAAGTCGCTGTAGATGCCTCAGCTCAGCAGCGCTCACCATCTCGGTATACAGCATGGACTGAGGGGCATATCGGCGAACAAGACGACGAAAGACTTTGTCGGTCACACCAGACAAAGGTGACTGTAGCACCCGACTGGCAATGACAACATTACCGATATGCAGCGGTGTTTTGAGGTGAGCTTTAAACTCATCGGTCAACCCTGGCAGGCTGGAAATGACCGGTTCGGTTGCGACAGGTGCTACAGAGGTATCAACAGACAAAGCGTTAATCGAATATGACTATCCGATGAGAGATGATTTCCGATGGGAGATGATTAAAGCACTATTCTAAGGCGGTGATGGGTTTAAACAGTTTTAGGAACCGGAGGAATCGGAGGAATGGGGGGCCGGATGGGTGAAGGTGCGTTAATCGGTGAGCTAGCGGCGTTGACAGCCGCTTTTTGGTGGGCGGCAGCGACGCTGATGTTTGGTAAGTTAGGGCAGACTCTTTCGCCTTTAGTACTGAATTTGGTGAAGGGACTGTTTGCGATCGCTTTTTTGCTGCTAACACTGGCTGTTCAAGCGGCCATTCAAGGGCCGTTGTCTGCCGGTTCTCAGGGGTTGCCCATCCGTTCGGCGATCTACTTAGTGCTCAGTGGCGGATTGGGCATTGGGTTCGGTGATACGGCTTATTTTGCCGCGATTAATACTTTGGGGGCACGGCGAGCACTTCTGCTAGAAACGCTGGCACCGCCGATGGCGGCTATATTGGCATGGATATTTCTAACAGAGCAGTTGTCTTTTAGGGCTATTGCAGGAATTGTAATCACTTTGGTGGGAATCGCTTGGGTGATTAGTGAACGGGTGCCGGGAACCTCAAAAGCAACGGTAGGTGCTGGGGTAAGGATGGCGCTGTTGGCAACATTTTGCCAAGCATCGGGGGCGGTGCTTTCGCGCGCGGCGCTGGCCGATGTTGCGGTTCAACCCCTGTTGAGTAGCCTGATTAGACTGATTGCGGGGCTGGCGTTTATGGTGATTTTATGGGGGCTACGTCTGCCATATCTGTTAACTGAGAGGTCATCGCCAGACAGGTCATCGCCAGACAGGTCATCGCCAAACAGGCTATTAGAACAGGATAGTTGGGCGTCTACGGTAAGCGCGCTGAAGTCACCGCGAATTCTTGCAACAGTTGCAATCACGTCTTTTTTTGCCACCTATCTCGGTATCTGGCTTCAACAAATTTCGTTAAAGTACACAGCAGCAGGTATTGCGCAGGCCCTTTTAGCCACCAGCCCACTGTTTGTACTGCCCATGGCCGCCATCTTGGGAGAAAAGATCAGTTGGCGATCGCTGGCAGGCGTGGCGATCGCCTTAGGCGGCATATGGCTCTTGCTGTACGCCGCTTGAATGATTGTAGTGTTTGTGTCAGTTTGAATTCGAGTTAGTTTGAATTCGAGCCAGTTTGAATTCGAGCCAGTTTGAATTCGAGTCAGTTTGAATTCGAGTCAGTTTGAATCTGTGACCGCGAGCATATTCTGGACAAGAGAAGGCAGAAGAGAATGTGCAGGAACGGAGTTGCTATCATGCAGGCAGCTTTTCAACGGTGATGGATTTAACTGTATTTTTTGAACTGTATTTTTTGAACTGTATTTCTTGAGCTGTATTTTTTGAACTGTATTTTTTGAACTGTATCGGTTGGTTTTATGCTGCTTGATTTGCCCCGATTTTACCGTGCTGCGAATCCTAGTCGCCCGTTAAAGGTGGCTCAAACAGAAGATCGCCGCTACTACATTGATTTTTCTTCGGTGAGAGGGGGCGATATTGTCAGTGAAATAGGGCGTACGATTGTGCGGCTCTCACCCGATGAGCCGACGACTCAGCTTTTGACTGGGCATATTGGCTGCGGGAAGTCTACTGAGCTATTTCGGCTAAAAGGTGGACTCGAACAACAAAACTTTCACGTGGTGTATTTTGAGTCAGATCGCGATTTAGAAATGGCTGATGTGGATATTAGTGACATTTTACTCATGATTGCCCATCAGGTGACAGAGAGTATGGAAACGGTCGGCATTCGCCTCAAGCCGACTTACTTAGAGAAGCTATTTCAGCAGTTGATGGAGGTGTTGCGATCGCCGATGGAAGTCAGCGATGTGAGTTTTTCGGTCGGTATTGCAGCGATTACCGCTCGGGCCAAAGAGAGCCCCGAAATGCGTGGTCAGCTCAGACAGTATTTAGAACCTCGCACCAAAAGTATTATTGATGCGATTAATCAGGAGATTTTGGCAGCGGCGATTACCCAACTCAAGGAAAAGGGCAAACGCGGGCTAGTTGTTCTGGCTGACAACCTAGATCGCATCGATCCCATTCAGCGGATGGATGGTCGCAGCCAGTCAGAATATTTGTTTGTCGATCGCGGTGAACAGCTTAAGCGATTAAACTGTCATGTGGTGTATACCATTCCATTGGCGTTGATTTTTTCTGATGAACTGCCTCGCTTGGCCAATCGATTTGGCACTGCTCCTAAGGTGTTGGCGATGGTGCCGGTAACAACCCGTCACGGTGAGTTTTCGGCTCGGGGGCGATCGCTCCTGCAAAAAATGGTAATGGTGCGAGCCTTCCCTCATCTCAAAGAGAATGAGCGCTGGCAGCACATTGACCAAGTCTTTGACACACCTGATACCCTCATGCGCCTAGTCGCAATTAGTGGCGGGCATATGCGCAACCTCATGCGGCTGCTGTATGGCTGCCTGCAAAAAGTCGATCCGCCAATCACCTACGATGTTTTAGAAGCCGTGATTCGTGATGAACGCGACGCCCTGATGGGCCTGATCGACGCGCAAGCGTGGGAACTGCTGTTTGAAGCCATTAGTGAAACTGGCGAACAGGGCAATGAAGCTTATAATCCCTTGTTGCGCAGCCTGTTTTTGTACGAGTACCGAGATCAAGACGGACGTTGGTTTGGGCTAAATCCTGTGCTGGCTGAGACGCGAGCGCTGACCGGCTCTGGCAGGCGAATCACTAAATTCAAGTCGTCTGGCGCTCAAGTCGTCTGGCGCTCAAAGTCTTGCCCAAAGTCTTAAACGGCGTGGCGAAAGCTATAGAATACGGACATGGGTTTTGTGTGGGCGCTAAAGATAGCGACGCTAAAAATGGCTACGTCTAACGAGCAATATGACAGGCAATACGGCGATCACTACTTAAATATTGTCACCTATAACAAAAACTCACTCAACAATCTGCGGCGAGCCGTCGTCTTGGGCCAAGGGCAATTTTCGCTGATTTTGGCTCGGGTCAATTATCGGCGACTGCGGCGGCTGCTTTTGCATGAGCTGAGTCAACAGCTTCGGTTAGCGGTGGTACAGTTACCAAGGGCCACAACCCGGTTACGAGAGGCCATATTAAACGATGCGATGTTAGGCGATGGATCGAACTCTCCTCAGGCGATCATGGTCACTGGCATTGAATCAATTCGGGCGCTAGAACCTGTGCTCAAAGCTGCAAACTTGGGCCGAGATGAACTACCCAAAACCTTTAACTGCCCTGTGGTGTTGTGGGTGAATGATGCGGTAGTGCAACATCTCAATCGCTATGCGCCTGACCTGAAGAGCTTTGCAGCGACTCCTATCCGGTTTGAGTATCCGGCTCAGGCCCTAGTGGCGGTTTTGACTGCCCAAGCCAATAATACTTTTCAACAACTGCTAGAGAGTGATGAGCCGCTTTTATTAGGGTTATCGCTGAATGCTCATTCGGAGTGCAGCTACCTTAATAGCGCCTACTTACCCCATAGGGATGAGCCGATTGTCAATCAGGAGCTGACTTTGGCTTTGGCCGAGCTAGATCTCTTGCCTGAGCAACAAGATGCGATCGCCAGTAATGAGCTGATTGCAAATTTTTTATTTTTACAGGGACGTAACTGGCACCAGCAAGGTCACTGGGTGCGAGCACGACAATATTACGAAAGCAGCTTGAAGTACTGGCAGCAACAGACCGTTCAGCAGGAGAGAGCCGAGGCGCAGCAGCTACTAGAGCCGCCGCCTCACACCGCCGCCGCTGATGGCTCAAAGGCACCGCCCAATAGCGCTGACAAAACGGCCGTTTTGTTATTTCACCTCGGCTTATGGTGGCGCAGCCATGCGATCGCAAATGACAGCGACTACACTCAGGACTGTAAAAAGGCGCGGCAGTATTTTGAAGCTTGTTTAGCAATTTTTCGGCAGCGACACCAAACTGACCGCCTCGGACGCTTTATGTTGTGCTTGGCAGAAGTTCTCCAAAAGTTGAAAGACTGGCCTGCCCTAGCTGAGGTCGCTCAAATGGGCATAAGCCTCCATCAGCATGATTCAGCTAGACTCGCGCGCGACTATGGCTACCTAGCCGAAGTGGCCCTTGCCCGCTACCAAATTGACTTTCACCTTGAGCATCTCAGTGAAGCCCAAGGCTTTGCTCAGCAGGCGCTAGAGATTTCTGATCAGGCGGTGGCGACAACAAAGCAGATGTCAGCCGAGGATATGGCCCGTAACACTGCCAATGATATTGCCAGTGATATTGCCAGTAATATTGTTTCACGCTACCACCGGGGCGGATATTGGTATTCATTGGCCATCGCCCAACAGCTTCAGGGCCAAACGCAACAGGCGATTAGCCACTTAGAAAAAGCGCGATCGCAGACAGACCCTCGCGATGACTTCGCGCTCTATCGTCGCATTTTGGATCGACTATGGCATTTGTACTTTCAGCATCAGCGCTACGCTGATGCCTTTGATATCAAACTTACCCAAAGGCGCACAGAAAGTCTTTTTGGTCTACGTGCCTTCATCGGCGCTAGCCAAATTCAGCCCATGCCCCGCCAACCGCTCTCGGTGCAATCTCCCCAAACCACTCAGCAGACAGCCGCTCAGGTGTATGACCAGCAGGCGATCGCCCCTGAGATTAGAGCCTCCGGACGAACAAAAGATATTGAAGCTTTAGTCAACAGACTTTCCCAACCACGCTACCCCATAGTCGTGGTTCACGGTCAGTCCGGTGTCGGCAAAAGCTCAGTGCTCAGTGCGGGCCTCGTTCCCCAACTTCAAAGTCTCACCAACGAAGGCCGCACTACCCTTGCGGTCATGATTAGCACCTATGGCGACTGGTTTGAGCAAATCATCAATGCCCTCACCAATGCCCCCACCAGACAGTCTCTTGCCAAACAGTCTCTTGCCAAACAGTCTCCACAACATTCTCTCTCACTCTCTTCTTCTGCTTTCGCCCACAGCCCTGAGGCTCTCCTAGCCTTGCTTCAAACTTTCACCCGTGATCAATACCAGCAAGTCATCCTGATTTTCGATCAGTTTGAAGACTTTTTTTATGAGCATCCTGAAATAGACAGTAGATATGAACTCTATGGCTTTCTCCGCGACTGTCTCAACCTTCCTTATGTCAAAGTGGTGCTCTCATTGCGAGAAGACTTTTTGCACTACCTTTTAGAGTGGGATCGCATTGTTGATTTAAATATTATTGACAACGACATTCTCAGCAAAGAAATTCGCTACTACTTAGGCAACTTTATGCCCAAAAGCGCTGAAATGCTGATTCGCCAACTCACACAATCTGCCAAGTTTTACCTAGAAGAAGGACTCATTACCACCTTGGTAGATGATCTAGCTGCAGAAACAGGAGATGTCAGCCCGATTGAACTGCAAGTTGTCGGCGCTCAACTGCAACGAGAAAAGATTACGACCTTAGCGGCCTATCAAGCCTTGGGGCCAACACCCAAAAATCAGTTGCTGAAAAACTTTTTAGACAATGTTATTCACGACTGTGGCCCCGAAAATAGCAACATTGCAAAATCTGTGCTTTATCTGTTGAGTGAAGGCAGTAATCGCCCGCTTAAAAGCTTTTCTGAGCTAGAAGAGGCGATCGCCCTTGCCGATACGGCCCATACCGTTACTTTTAATGGCACCTTGAATAGCACCTTGAATAGCACCTTGAAGAGAGAGTACACAGACACAGTAAATCCCGGCATAGAACACCGGCAACTGCCGCTCGTGCTCGATATTCTCACGGGTTCGGGTCTGATATTCGAGGTGCCAGAGGTCTCGGGCGTTCGCTATCAGTTGGCCCATGAGTATATTGCAACGCTGGTACAACAACAACAGCCCACCGATCTGATCGAAGCGCTACAAACCGAACGTCATCGTCGTCAGCTCACCGAAGCGCAGCTCGAAAAAGCCTTAGCCGCTCACTCAGATTCTGTTGCCGAAACCACGCTTGCTCGCCAAAGGATCAGGCAAGCAGACATTAAAGCGTTGCTCTCCGTGGCTAAGTCTCTGCAGCTCTCAGGCGATGGGATTGAGGCTTTAACAAAGGCCATGCGAGCAGCCAAACAAATTCGCAACGATACGCCCTTGCTAAAAATGCAAACCGCCCTTTGTCTCCATGCCTCGTTGCGAGATCTGCGAGAGCGCAATGAACTTTTGGGGCACCGCAACTGGGTATTGGCTGTGCATACAGATCACGAGAAAATTGCCTCGGCTAGTGATGATGGCACCATCAAGCTATGGAGCCATCAAGGCACACTGATTCGCACCCTTAATCAACACCAAGCAGGCGTGTTGGATATAAGATTTAGCCCTGATGGTCAGCATTTAGCCAGCGCTAGCTTAGATCAGAGCATTTGCCTATGGCGGGCCAATGGTGATTTTATACGGCGAATAGAATGCGCTGATGCCAGCGTCACCAGTATTAGCTTTAGCCCGACTGAGCCATTGCTGGCTGCTGCCTACAGTGATGCCCAAGTGCGTTTGTGGCATTTGGATGGCACCTTGGTGCGCCGCCTCACAGGCCATGAAGACTGGGTGCGCACGGTGGCCTTTAGCCCCGATGGCAGCCAACTGGCCACTGGCAGTGAAGATCAAACCGTGCGCCTGTGGAGTGTAGCCGGTGAGATGTTGGCGGTATTGCAAGGGCAGCGGGGATGGGTGCGCTCAGTGGCCTTTAGCCCCGATGGCAGTAAGGTTGTTGCAGTCGGAGATGCCAATGCTTTTCGCCTGTGGAGCGTGCAAGGCGAACGACAAGGACAAAAGCTAAGAACGTTTTATGGGCACCAAGACTGGGTGCGCGCGGTGGCTTTTAGCCCAGATGGGCAACGCCTTGCTTCGGCCAGTGATGATCAAACTATTCGGATTTGGGATCTCAATGGCACGGTTCAGCAGGTGTTTAATCAGCGCAGTAGCGTACATAGTTTGGCTTGGCAGGCTGATGGTGAATCTCTTGTATCGGGTGGAGATGACGATCAGGTGCATATTTGGTGGTTAAAAGGCCCGCTAGACACAGGCCCATCCCATTCGATTTGTGGTGGGCATATGGGAATTGTGTGGAGTGCTTGCTGGCAGCCGCTGCCACCAGAATTACCCCAGAATCAGTCCCAGAATCAGTCCCAGAATCAGCCCCAGAATCAGCCCCAGAAGCCGAGGCTACTGCTCTCAGCCGGGGGAGATGAAAAGATCAATATTTGGAACGATCAAGGGGTGCTGTTAAAGGCAGTGGCAGGGCATCGACGGGGGGTGCACAGCGTGGTATGGAGCCCTGACGGTGAATATTTTGCTTCGGCTAGCGCGGATTATTCTGTGCGAATTTGGACAAAGGCAGGGACGTTTGTGCGATCGCTCCTAGGCCATGAAGCTTCAGTTTGGCAGGTGAGCTATAGTCCTGATGGCAGTCGGTTGGCTTCGGTGAGTAGCGATCGCACCCTGCGCCTTTGGTCAGCTAACGAACCTGATCACAGCCTAGCCAACGGCCATCTGCTCAAAAGTTGGGCAGACCATACAGACACCATCTGGCACGTTAGCTTTAGCCCTGATGGCCAGCACCTGATTACCGCTAGTGAAGACAACACCCTGCGCCTTTGGCATCACCAAATGGGTCTACTCCAAACCGTAGAGATTCAAAATGGGGGAGCTGAAAGCGGCCTATGGTGCGCCACCTTTAGTCCTAATGGAGCATGGATAGCGTCAGGCGGCGCCGATGGTATCATCCGCCTGTGGCCAGTCCATCAGCCATCACAACAGCTTCAGATTACGCCCGAGCCCCTACTGCTACGGGGCCACCGAGATTGGGTGAGGAGCTTGAGCTTTAGCCCTAGCGGAGACTTTTTAGCCTCTGCAAGTGATGATGGTACGGTGCGGCTGTGGCCCCTATTGCCAGAGGCCATAAATGCCCTGAGATTAGATGACAACGCTACTATTAGCCAACTGTTGCCACCTTTGACTGGCCATGAAGGGGTGGTTTGGGATGTGAATTTTGATCCGACAGGAGAGAGATTGGTATCAGCTAGTGCCGATGGCACGATGAGAATTTGGGATTTGCGCTTAGAGGCGCTGATGAAAACAAGCTGCGATTGGCTCTCAGATTGGCTGTTGGCAAGACCTGAGCAGGCCAAGCAACTCTGTTAGGAATCGGTTAGCTGGGCTATCTGGGCTATCTGCGTGATCTGGGTGATCTGCTTAAAAAGCACGCTGAAATCGGGTGATTAGCATTTGTTCAATCAGCGGCTCAGATGAGTTGACGATGTACTGGGCGTAGCGTTGGGCGACGGAGGGCACAAGGGCAAAGGGACTGGTAAAACCGCTAAACAGATGGAGCCCGTCAATCATCTGGTCAGTCATGAAGCCCTTTTTGCCAGAGCCCTTTTCGGGATTATGTACACTCGGGATAGGCCCTAGCAAGGGCAGCCCGTCTTGAGTAAAGCTCACCAGACAATGCCGCCAAGTCCCTGGCACATTCTTTAAAGCTGGGATTTGCCGGACGATGGCTGCTTGTATGGCCTGCACACTCGCAGCCGGATCGGCGGGTGGGATGTAGGCCGTATGAAAGCGGCTGATTTGGCCCATACGAACCGTTTTATCGGCAAATTGGACCACGCCTGCTTCTAGCACGGGCGGAATGATTTGAGTATTAGGTTGCTGCCACTGATCAGTTGTTTCAGCCGCTTCGGCTTCTTGCTTGAAGCGATTGTTATGAGCAGGCATAATCAGCGATCGCACCGTGATATCAAAAGGCGGCACATCCAGAGGCGCTGTCTCAATAATTTCCGCATGGGTAAAGAACAATGGTATGTGCCATCCGCTGTGGTTTGCAGCCGTCTGCTTTTGG
>JAAUPS010000091.1 GCA_012033015.1 Phormidesmis sp. RL_2_1 | reverse complement strand
GCAACGATATTATCTATGGCGATCGCTACTTCACGTCCTCACAACAGCCAGCTAGCGGCGCTGCACAGCTCAACTTAGAGACCATTTCTGAACAAGCAGGTTTTACCGCCGCTAGTCATCAGTCACCCGTTGATTTTTGGCTGCGGATGGAGGCAGAAAGCTTCAATCTCAAAAATTTCAATATAGAGCAGCAGGCGATCGCCTCCGGTGGAAGTGCCATTGCAACAGGTGGAAAAGGAGAGGCAAGCACCAAGTTTACCGGCCCAACGGGCATTTACAACATCATCGTTGGCTACTATGACGAATCTGATGGGACAGGGAAGCTGCAGCTCGAGATTGGTGATGGCAGAAAAGATAAACAAACATTTGATTGGCTGCTCGATAAAGCGCTTAAGAACGACAATATTGGAGTCAATAACTTCGTCACCCGCACAATTCGTGGCGTTGCGCTAACGTCGGGTGAAACTATTAAGATAAAAGGTAACGCTAACGAATCAGAATTCATCGAGGTAGATTATCTCGATGTTATTTCCGCTCCTAAGGGAGGTGCTTTTGCCAATGCTGAGTTTTATAACGGCAGCTTGTACCTAGCTAGCCAGCTTAAAGACGCAGAAGCTGTTGCCCAAGCGACCTCACTCGGTGGCAAGTACTTGGCTGAAGCAACAAAAGAAAGCGCTGAAGCCTACTGGCTAGACAATACCTTAGGCACAACCAAAAACCTCATTAAAGTAGATGTCGCAGAAAGCCAGTTCACGCTTTTACAAGACAAAGCAACCCGCAGTGCGGATCAGGTTCTGCGCGTAGAAGCAGAAGATTTTACGCTTTCTGATGGATACAAAGTAGAAAGCAAGGAAGATTTTGCTTCAGGCAAAAAAGTGATTGCGAACTCTGGCAGTAGTGTCGGTAAAGCGTCTACCGTCTTTAAAGGCGAGTCTGGTTTCTATGATGTGTTTGTCAGCTATGTAGACAATGAAGTGACCAAGGCAGCAAGCGCTTCTTTTGGCATCAACGGCACAACAACCACCCAGTGGGCCTTTAATGGGATCAGTGGCCAAGCCGAATACCGGGCAGTTGGCACTCAGCTCAAACTGAACACAGGTGATGTGATCAATCTTCAAGGCTGGGCAGACAGTAGCGAAAAAGCTCAGATCGACTATATCGATTTTGTGAAAGTGACTGGTAGCTCTGCTAGTGCGACTGTGCAGGCTCCCCAGCTATCACAGATATTTTTAGAGGCAGAGAGATTGTCATGGCAGGGCGGCAAGACATCGTCCAAAAGTAAAGACTACGCCTCAGGCAAATCCTTAATAGAAGCGGAAAAACAAGCCTTTACTACCACTACATTTACAGGCCAAACCGGGCTCTATAACATTGTCGTAGGCTATGCTGATGACAATGGCAAAGGGACGCTTTCTGCCAGCCTAGCTGGTAAACAGTTGGGTACTTGGCAACTTGCTCAGTCTAAAGATGTGGTGACTGGCAAAACATTAGCGACTCAAATTCTGCTGACTCAGGGAGACCAGTTTAAGCTCTCTATCGGAGATGAAAAGGTTCAAGTTGACTATATCAATTTCACACCTTATATCGCTCCTGTACAGGCATCTACGGCTGTAACACCCACTGGTAAGAGTACAGCGCCTTTGTATCAATCAGCCATTCTCATTGAAGCTGAGAACATGGAGCTTTTTGGCCAAGCGAAGGCAGAAGACAAAAAAGACTTTGCTTCTAACAACGGTTATGTCAGGTTAGAAGCCAGCGACAAAGAGACTGCTACAGCAACAACCTTATTTCAGGGTGAGACAGGCTACTACGACGTTATTGTGGGCTATTACGATGGCAATAAAGGTACAGCCGCACTCACTGTAAAACTCAACGAAACCAAGCTGGATCAATGGCAGCTCAACCAAGATTTAGGGGATAAGTCGGCAAGTGCGCAAACCTTTGCTACCCGCACCGTCGCTTCGGCCGTTAAGCTCACGCGAGCTGAAAGTGTCCTGCAAATTTTGGGTCAAAAAGACGGTGAAGACAAAGCCTTTGTGGACTATATCAAGCTGGTTAAAGTAGAGGCACCCGCTACTGCAGCCGTTAATGCAGACAAGAGCACTAACAGTGACATTATCAGGGGTGGGCTGGGCAATGACACGATTTATGGCGGTGCGGGTAACGATCTGATCTACGGTGAAGATGAGTTCGACAACGGCTTGCAGCTCGCTAGCGAAAGCAGCGATGTCATTTATGGCGGTGAAGGCAACGATACCATTTATGGCAACTCGGGCAATGACATTATCTATGGCGATGATGCTTCACAAACTGTTGTCGGGGCAAAAGGAGGTAACGATAGGCTTGAAGGCGGTCGGGGTAACGATAGGCTTGAGGGCGGCATCGGGGATGATCGCTTGGATGGTTCGGATGCGATCGCTCTCGGCAAACTAGAAATAGACATCCTTGGTGGTGGCGCTGGTGCTGACCGTTTCATTTTAGGTAGCAGCACCCAAAGCTACTATCTCGGCGGCGGCAACAGCGACTATGCCATTATCAAAGACTTTGAGGCGGCGATAGATGTTTTGCAGCTCAGCGGCAGTGCTGGTAACTATCAACAACAACAACAGGGCACCAGCCTCTTATTGTCGAATGGTCAAGACCTAGTGGCTATTTTAGAGAACACCAAAAGTTTAGATTTGAACAGCCGCAGCGTAGTTTTTGTGTAAAGAGATGTCTCAACTACAGTACAGTTCTCAACCCATTTGAGCCTGGTGTACTGAGCAGCAGCCATAATTTGGGCGCATAAATAATTTGGGTGGGCGTCGAAGTGCTCGCCCAAAATGGAAATGATCGCGGCCATTCTCATGATAGGGATTTACAAATGCCCTACGATAGTCGAGGGAAACAACCCACCATGATTATCTGTAGGAGTATTTGTGAACTACCAGCCTATCGAAGACTACGGCCTGATCGGCAACATGCGAACCACCGCACTTGTTGGGCTCAACGGATCTATCGATTGGTTTTGCCATCCTCGACATGACTCGCCCAGTATTTTTGGCGCAATTTTAGACAGTGAAAAAGGTGGCCACTTCAAAATTGAATCCACCGCAGTCGGCGATCATCACAAGCAGTTTTACTACCCCGAGACCAACATTCTCATCACTCGCTTTTTGTGCGACGCAGGCGTCGGTGAAGTCATCGACTTCATGCCATTGTCGAATTCAAATGGACGCAACGTCCTGATGCGCAACTGGATCATCCGCCAAGTACGCACCGTTCGCAAAGAAATCACATTCAAAGTAGAGTGCTATCCTGCTTTTGACTACGGTCGAGCGACGCACACCACCTTCAGCTCGCTGTCTGGCGTAGTATTTTACTGCGACGAAAACCCCTGTGAAATTCCAGATCCTAATGATCCTAATGCTGAGCTGAATGCTTTGCAGTGTCAGCTCTTTGAGCTGGTCACCAGCGTGCCACTGACGATTAATCAGCGGGGTGCTTTTGCCGAATTTACCCTAAAAGAAGGTGAAACAGTTACGTTCATCTTTAAACCTGTCAGTTCTCAGCCAACTCAAAATAGCCCTGCGCAAAAAGCCAAACCCACTACGCCTTCGATTACGGCCCAGCAGCAACAGCCACCTCAGCCGCCTGAAAACGCTGATACCCTTTTACCCGAGCAGCTTGCCCATCTGGATAAAACGGCTGAAGAACTTTTTGAAGAAACCAATGCCTACTGGCGTAAATGGCTTTCTCAATGTGTGTATCGAGGGCGCTGGCGACGGCGGGTTGAGCGATCAGCTCTGGCACTCAAGCTGATGACCTACGAGCCGACTGGGGCGATTATTGCTGCGCCAACCACCAGTCTACCGGAGCACGTTGGCGGTGAGCGAAACTGGGACTACCGCTATACGTGGATTCGTGACGCTGCCTTTACGGTATATGCACTCATTCGAGTAGGCTTTACAGAAGAGGCCAAGGGCTTTATGGGTTGGCTGGAGGCCCGTTGCCAGGAGCTAGGCGAAGGCGGCAGCTTAAATGTGATGTATCGCATTGATGGCAGGCTAGATCTTAAAGAAGAGCATCTCGATCATTGGGAAGGCTACAAAGGTTCTGGCCCTGTGCGCATCGGCAACGGCGCATTTGATCAAATTCAGCTTGACATTTGCGGTGAGCTGATGGATTCGGTGTATTTGTACGATAAGTATGGCGATTTCATTTCCTACGATTTTTGGACGCATTTGCGCTATTTAACCAACTGGGTGTGTGACAACTGGCAAAGAAAAGACCAAGGGGTGTGGGAGTCGCGTGGAGGTGAAAAAGACCATGTGTATTCCCGACTGATGTGTTGGGTAGCGGTGGATCGGGCGTTACGCATTGCTGAGTATCGCTCTTTTCCGGCAGAGCGATCGCACTGGATAGACGTGCGCGACAACATTTACGAAGAGATTTTAGAAAAGGGCTGGAGTGAAGAGCGTCAGGCTTTTGTGCAATCCTATGGAGAACAAGATCTTGATGCAGGCTGCTTAATCATGCCATTGGTATTTTTTATGGCACCCAGCGATCCTAAAATGCTCAAAACCATTGAGGCTGTGCGAAAATCTCCTCGAAAAGGCGGCCTAACGGCCAATAGCTTGGTGTATCGCTACAGCCCACTCAACAGTAAAGGAGAGTCTACCGACGGCCTTGAGGGGGAAGAAGGCACCTTTAACCTATGCACCTTTTGGTTAGTAGAAGCGCTTACCCGTGCAGGTTCGACCAATAGCAGACTGCTTGAAGACGCGCGCCGTATTTTTGAAGAAATGCTCACCTATGCCAATCACGTTGGCCTGTATGCCGAAGAAACTGGTGCTAGCGGCGAAGCCTTGGGCAACTTTCCCCAAGCCTTTACCCATATTGCTCTTATTAGTGCTGCTTGGAACTTAAGCGAAGCCCTAGGCGAAAAGTAAGCTTAATATTTGCTTGACTTTCCCTAGACTTAATACTCTCGAGAATCGCTAATCAAGCAGCGGGCATTGTTGGCGGCGGCTTCGCTGGTAGGGTAAAATTCTCCGTCATCGAGTACGGTAAAGTCGGGGGTAAACACCCAGCATCGGTACCCTAAAGCCGTCCGGCCAATGGCAATCACCCAGTCGGGGTAAGTCAAAATATCAACGAGTTCGCAGTCTTGCATGGTAGTGGAGGGTGTGAGTCCTTTGGCCTGATCGAGAGAGCTTAACCTAGCTGGCCTAATGAAACCAATTAAATAAAGCCGATTAAATAAAGCCTGCTCTTACACTATTCTTAGACATTAGACAGACGTTTGTTAGCCAGGTGAGCTGTTAGCCAGGTGAGCGAATTGTTGCACGAGCCGATAGCGGTGAGCTAGGAACGTGACATTGCCAGTACGGTCAATGTCGCTGTATAACTCATATCGCTATATAACTCATATTGCCGTATTGTTATTGCCGTATTGTTATCGCCATATTCTGATCGCTGTGTTTTTATGAATGTGTTTTTATGAATGTGTTTTGATAGATCCGTTATCTTAGCTCTGTCGTTTTAGTTCTTTTGTACTAAAATAGTATAGCGAATTTCCTCCTGATTACCGCTTTACGACGTCCCTTTTATAGCAATAGTTTTAGAAACAGTTTTAGAAATAGTTTTAGAAACAGTTCTGACAAATCTGATAAACCAATAGTTCTGACAAACCAATAGTTCTGATAAACCAATAGTTCTGCCAAACCCGTTCTAATACATAAAACCTAGCACGCTGCTCAAAACCTCATTCTCGGAAATACCTATGGCTGCCAACGCCTCCTCTGATAAGCAAAAAGCCCTCACCTCAGTCCTCACCCAGATTGAGCGCAACTTTGGTAAGGGCTCAATTATGCGGTTAGGTGAAGCCAGCCGTATGCAGGTAGAAACCATTCCTACCGGGGCGCTCACTCTCGATATGGCCTTAGGGGGTGGTTTGCCCAAGGGTCGAGTGATCGAAATTTATGGCCCGGAGAGTTCAGGGAAAACCACTTTGGCTTTACATGCGATCGCAGAAATTCAGCGTCAAGGTGGTGTCGCCGCATTCATTGATGCCGAACATGCCCTTGACCCTTACTACGCCGCGAACCTAGGCGTTAACGTCGAAGATTTGCTCATTTCCCAACCTGATACGGGCGAAATGGGTCTAGAAATTTGCGATCAGCTCGTACGTTCATCTGCAGTGGATTTGATTGTGATCGACTCGGTTGCCGCGCTTACGCCTCGCGCCGAAATTGAAGGGGAAATGGGCGACTCCCACATGGGCTTGCAGGCCCGGCTTATGAGTCAGGCCCTCCGAAAATTACCGGTAATATTGGCAAGTCTCAATGTACCGTCATTTTCCTGAATCAACTTCGCCTCAAAATTGGTGTTACCTACGGCAACCCTGAAACCACTACGGGCGGAAATGCGCTTAAGTTTTATGCCTCTGTACGGCTAGATATTCGCCGTATTCAAACCCTCAAAAAGGGCAATGATCAGTTTGGTATTCGGGTCAAAGTAAAAGTTGCCAAAAATAAAGTTGCGCCACCTTTTCGAGTGGCGGAATTTGACATCATTTTTGGTGAAGGCATTTCAATTTTGGGCTGTTTGCTAGATCTTGCTGAAGAGTACGATATTGTCGTGCGTAAGGGCGCTTGGTATAGCTTTGAGGGGGCAAACGTCGCTCAAGGCCGCGATAACACCATCATTCGCATGAAAGAAGATCCTGAATTTGCCCAAAAAGTCAAAGAGCTGGTCATGGCAACCCTTAAACCGGAAGCGATTCCTATTGAACCTGACGAAACGCCCATAGAGGAACCCATAGAGGTGGATTTGGATAGCCAAGAAGCGGCAGAAGCGGTGGTTGCTGACGCTGAAGAAAAAGCAACGAAAACCCGAGGTCGTAAAAGCAAGAGTAAGTAGCCATATCTCTCAATCGCCATATCTCACAATCGCCATATCTCAATACCCAAGCTCCCTGATCGAATCCAGATAGCCAGATTTTTCATCTTGAAGGGGCTGTCTCTGGGCGAACTCGAGTAAATACGTCGGCTAACTACATTGGCTAATTGCATTGGCTAATTGCATTGGCTAATTACATTGGCTAATTACATTGGCTAATTACATTGGCTAATTACATTGGCTAAACACGCTAATTGTGGTTGGCCGATTTTTTGATGCTTAGGGGATTGCGTGAAAATAACATCCTAGGTTGAGCTAAGGGCCGAGGTGGTGTAGCAAAGTAAGGATGCATTCTTAACTTTGCTATAGCTGCCGGACGTAACGTTATAGGTATTGTGCATCCGCCAACGGCTATGACTCGATAAAGAAACTGCAAACAAAATCTAAAGTGATATTCATTACATGATAGGTGTGGTTTGCATACGCAAATCTACTGAATAAACTAGGGATAGTTTCATATGAAAATCACATGCGTTCCCTCGTCACTGTCGGACTCAGTTTTGCCATGTTTGCCAGTTCACCAGCCTATGCAGAAGCTACTGAAGAGCCTTTTCCGGTTGAAAATCACCAGCTTATTCGTCAAGGTATCGCAGCGCAAAGTAATGGAAATTACTTAGAAGCTGAATCAATTTGGCGAGAACTCCTCAGTATTAATCCTCACAGCGACATCGCTTATAACAATTTGGGCAATGTACTATTCGAGTTAGGTCGGTTGGTGGAAGCCGAAACGGCTTACCGAGAAGCTATCCGGCTTGCTCCTGAAGATGCGCTCAGCCACTATAATTTGGGCAATGTGTTGGCAGCCCAAGCAAAAATACCAGCGGCGATCACAGCCTATCAAACCACCATTGAGCTCAATCCCCTCGATGCTGATGCTCACTACAACTTAGGCTATTGGCTTAGTATCCAAGGCCAAACTGCTGCCGCTACAGCCGCCTATCGTACGGCGAGTCGGCTCAACCCTTACGATGCTGACATTTATTACAATCTCGGGATTTTACTCAGTGAACAGGCGCAGCTAGCAGAAGCTGAAGTAATTTTTCGCAAAGTGCTGCTGCTTGCACCTGACAATGCCGATGCTTATCAGTACCTAGGACTTGTTCTTACCCGTCAAGATCGTTGGATAGAAGCTGAAACTATTTTTCGCACTGCTATTGAGCGTTTTCCTGCCAATGCGAGCCTACACCATAACTTAGCCATTGTATTGGACAAGCAGGGCCACACCGAAGATGCAGAAAAAGCTTACCAACAGGCTATTCGCCTTGGACTTTAGCGCGGGGCCTGCCGGGATGGATATTGGCCTGAGGCATGTGGAAATCGGCAGGCGCTATGGTTGGCTTACTGAATAAGCCGAATCTCGCTGCGCCAAATCGGCGAAAGCTAGGCGAATTTGCTCTAGTCGTCGTCGATTCACGCCTAGATCTGATTCACCTAGGCGAGCGGCGGCTCTCAGATGAATTACTTTCTCTTCGACAGGAAAGTAAAACTCGCTATCATCGACAAAGCCCATAAGGCGACTTTCCGATTCGGCCAAGATGTAGTTTTCTTGTTGTCTAACAATTTTTGTGCGAGGTACGACGCTTAAAATATCGATCAGATGGGCGCGAGCGGTGGCCAAATCGGTGCGATAGGGAATTGGATCGATCGCATGGTCTGCATCTGCCCCTTGGCTAACCACACAGTTGGGCGATGGTGGACATTGTGCTAACTTGCCATCGACCACACCGATGTTGGTGGGGCGAGTGCCGGAAAAGGTGCCTTTCAATCCGGGCAGTACGGCCAAGGTATTGGCTTGGGCTGGCGCAATACAACTGATCAGTACCGCGAAGATAACGGATAGCAAAGTAATGAAAACAGACCTCACAGGGATTACATGCTCCTTAATATAGTTATTGACATCTAGTGTAGATGAACGCAGAGTGCTATTCGCTCGTCAGCAGAGCAGACTTAAATTATGGCCCGTCTACTCCTCGCCTTGCCCTGGGCTGATTTTCCAGATTCTTTGAATGCGTTAGGGATTTTCGTTACGCAAGTACAATCGGCGATCGCGATCGCGATCGCCCATCCGCTCTGGGCCACTGCATCGATAATTTTAGCCATTGGCCTTTTGCAAATCACCGTAGATTTACTTAAACGGGCGCTTAAAGCTAGCTTGACTTTTGCCCTTAAGCTGCCGCTCAACTTAAGCCAATGGCTTTGGAAACGCGCCACAGCATCTGCCGCTGAACCGAGAGAAGTTCACCTCAATCAGCTCTTAGTACGCTTAGAAGCGCTGCGTCAGGAGCAAGATCAAGTGATGATGCAGATCAAAGCACTGATTTTGGCAGAACGGCCCTCGACGGCTGAAAAGATCTCTCCCATACCTGGTCAGAATGAGGCTACACAGCCTAAGGTGCAGTCTTCTGTAGATACCGCAGGTTTAACTCAATAACTTCACCAGCAATAGGCTGAATAATTTGAGTGCCATTGCCCATAGATTCAAGCTGCGATCGCAGCTCAGCCGCTCCTGACGTCGTTTTGATAGCCGCAGCGAGCACCCCATCATAGGTCACCCGCCCAGCCTCAGCCGTGGGTAACATCACCTGAGGCTGCAACATTTCAGCCACCTGTAATGCAATATTTGAGCCTCGCACCACAGGCGCAAGGCCCATCAGCGTAATATCTGCTATGGGTGTGATCACCACATCTACCGGGCCAAAGTTCTCTAAACGCGCCCTATCGGGATAGCCATGGGGCTCATAATATAGCCGTGTTGCCCTTGCAGATGATGCCGTTGAACCAGAGGGTGAAAAGCTCAGTACATAGCCATTCTCTCGCTTTCCTGGGCCAACAACAGCCCCAGCAAACGTTTGCAAATGCAGGCTTTTATAGCTAAAGGTATCACCATGGCCAACTGCTGTTACTGACTGATACCCCAAGCCTGTGGCCACATCTGCACCGTCAGCAGAGGCCACAATCGGAATTGATTTATCCAGCGTTTTCAGCGTTTCAGGGTGGGCATGGTCGGCTAACCCCTGAGATAGCACAATCAGATCAATATTTTGAGGAATATCAATAGGCTGGGCTCTAGAGCCCCTGATCAGCCAAGGTAAATTGCCAAAGACCAAATCACCCACCAACCAAGGATCTAACAAAATTCGCAGATCGTTGGCTTCAATCAACCATGAGTTTGCATCTAGCCACGTCAGCTTCATAACTTTATATGTATTGCGAAAGGTCTCTTAGCTAAAAGTGTAAAGCACCTCTGCATTGACAGATTGAGACACTAGCGTTTGCTGTGCATATCACAGAACCTGCATTTTTTACAGGGCAGAAAACGTGATGAATCGCTTGTCCTCAGTCAAATAGCTGAAAATCACCTCAAGAAATATGACGTCAGCCTTAAATTTTCGACCTTAAAAAGGCTTTCAAAACTTGATCAAACGGGCTAATTGCCTGCAACACAGGCAAAACATTCTCGAAAAAAATCTGAGACTAAAATATTAAGATTTTCTTATGACTGCCTAGCACTCCGTGTGAATATTCAGAAGTGTGAAGACTTCGTACCAGCGATCCCCGTATAATCGCCTAAGTGTGAAGAAGCTATAAGCTTGCCGAATTCTTTTTTTAAGGCGTTGCGAAAGCAGTCTCCTTCGACCAAGTTCATGCGATACCCGTTACAAAGCAGCCATAATAATCTGACTACTGTTTCTCAGGCACCGAATTCTCAGGCACCGAATTCTCAGGTACCGAATTCTCGCAACAATCGCCGGAATCGTAGTAAAAGGCAGCTTCTGAAAATAACCGTTACGCCCTTGCGCGGATTTTTAATTGCACTTTTAATGCTTAGCATTCCAACCGTCTCGCTTGGCAGTTTGTGTTTTTCATTGCTCAAAAACAACTTGCATCTGAGCGAGAAAAACACCCAGTTAGAAGAAATGGCTACTGAAGTAAAGGCAGAAGTCGATTCTCTCGGAGAAGAAATAGAGTCTCTGCGTGAGCGAGCAGGTGTTCCAAAAGAGACCCGCTCAAACCAGGAAACGTTTGATGAGGCAGCTACTGATACCACAGGTACCAAAAGACTCAGGCCCCAAGGCGGGCCAGCCAAACCGGTTGAGGCAATGGATTTACTCAAGGATGCTCGCCAACAGATGCCTAAGCTGAACCGGACGCTCGACACATCGATTAAGCCCGCTTTAGCCAAAACCCTGGCCGAAGAAGCGGCCTATCCCGATGGTCAGCCCGTGGCGGGAAACGTAGAAATTTCATCGACATTTGGGATTCGCCGTAATCCTTTTGGTGGAAGTGGCTATGAAATGCACCAAGGCATCGATTTTGTCGGGGAGCAGGGCGATATTATTGCGGCAACCGGCGATGGGGTGGTGACCTTGTCAGGGAGCAATGGCGGTTATGGCATCAGCGTTATGATTGATCATGGCAATGGGTATGAGACCCTATATGCTCACATGTCACAGACAAAGGTGGCGGCGGGCGATCGCATCAAGCGTGGTCAAATCATTGGCTACATTGGTAGCACAGGCCGCTCTTCGGGGCCTCATTTGCATTACAGTCTGTATAAGGACGGCGTATCTATTGATCCCAATACGCTGATGCAGCTACCTGAAAGTTTATTAAGCAAAAACCGTTAGTGGACAAGCGCTAGCAGCATTCATAGGTTCTAGCAGCATCCATAGGGTGCAACATCCATCGGTTAAGGTTGGCGGCTGAAGGTGAAGGCCGAGGGATTTAGTAGAGGTTCTTTGATACGGTAGGATCGAGTAAAGCAACCCTCACCGTACGAAAAATCGTTACGAGCAGCACATGGGCAATACCTTCGGACATCTGTTTCGCATCACTACTTTTGGAGAGTCCCACGGTGGTGGTGTGGGCGTCGTGATCGATGGCTGTCCGCCTTTACTGGAAATTTCGGCAGCAGAGATTCAAGTCGAGCTTGACCGTCGTCGCCCCGGACAAAGCCGGATCGTTACGCCTAGAAAAGAAACCGATACCTGTGAAATCATTTCTGGTGTATTCGAAGGCAAGACGCTGGGAACACCGATTTCGATTTTGGTGCGCAATCAAGATGCCAGATCGCAGGACTACGACGAAATGGCGAAGAAATATCGCCCCTCCCATGCCGATGCAACCTATGACGCTAAGTATGGCATTCGCAATTGGCAGGGTGGCGGTCGCTCTTCGGCTCGGGAGACAATTGGACGGGTGGCAGCCGGTGCGATCGCCAAAAAAATTCTCAAGCAAACAGCCGGTGTCGAAATCATTGGCTATGTAAAGCGCATCCAAGATATTGAAGCTTCCCTTGATCCCAACACCGTCACCCTAGAAGCGGTCGAAAGCAACATGGTGCGCTGCCCCAATCAAGACATCGCCGAACAAATGATCGAACGGATCGATCAGGTGCGCAAAGACGGTGACTCCATTGGCGGCGTCGTAGAATGCGTTGCCAGAAACGTTCCGAAAGGTCTCGGTTCTCCTGTTTTTGACAAGCTCAGCGCCGATCTTGCCAAAGGCGCAATGTCCCTACCCGCCACTAAGGGCTTTGAAATGGGATCAGGCTTTGCGGGCACTTTCCTGACCGGCAGCCAACACAATGACGAACTCTATCGTGGTGAAGATGGGGGCTTTCGCACCCGCACAAACCGTTCTGGCGGCACACAAGGCGGCATTTCCAATGGGGAAAATATTGTGATTAGAGTGGCCTTTAAGCCCACTGCGACTATTCGCAAAGAGCAAAAAACTGTCGATAGCGACGGCCAAGAAACCACCCTTGCAGGCAAAGGCCGCCATGATCCATGCGTATTACCGAGGGCAGTGCCAATGGTAGAAGCAATGGTGGCATTGGTGCTATGCGATCATCTGCTGCGCCATCAGGCACAGTGCGGCGCGATCGCAGGTCATCGCTAGTTTGGTGGCAACTTAAGTGGCAGGTCATTCTACCGGCGATTTTAACGAAAATTCTACAGAGGCCGCCCGCATTCAGTGGCAATCGGGCAGCCTCTGGTCTCGGCTCAAAACCCAAAGCGCCCACGGTTTGCGTATCGGTGCTTTGCAGCCGATTGAAACAGCCCTCGAACAGATAGATTCAGGCGGGATGCGCTTTATCGTGCGTGTTCTGGCTCATCTTTCTCAAAAGGAAAAAGCCCGCAGACAGCAAGCGCGAGCGCAGCAGGTAGGGATGAATCCGACCAACCCTTTTTTGCCTTACGAAAACGATCTCTACGTTTGTGATATTTCACCTACTCACCTATGCCTGCTGAACAAGTTTAATGTGGTGGATCATCATTTTTTAATCGTTACCCGTCAGTTTGAGCCTCAGGAAAATTGGCTAACGCTGGCTGATTTTGAAGCGCTGACGAAATGTTTGGCAGAAACCGACGGGCTGGCATTTTTTAATGGGGGTAAGGTTGCAGGGGCAAGTCAGCCCCATAAGCATTTGCAGGTCATTCCTTACCTTGATGGGCTCACGGCATTTCCGATTGATCAGCTGATCATGTTGGCACCAGCACAGGCAGATGGTGTTATGCGATCGCCCCTACTGGCTTTTCGCCATGCCATGCTGCCAATTGAAATGGATGCAAAAGCAACGACACTCACTTGGCAACCTTCTGCGCAGCAGCTTTTGATAAGCTATCGCAGGCTGCTGCGAGCGGTAAAAATCTCTGAAACACCTGACTGGAAAGGCATTCAAACGATGGCTTACAACTTTTTGTGTACCCGTCAGTGGATGATGGTAGTGCCGCGCAGCCAAGAAAAATACGCAGGTATTTCAGTTAATGCACTAGGTTTTGCAGGATCACTGTTAGTGAAAAATCAAGCTGGGCTAAAACAGCTTCAAGCAATTGGCCCCATGAATTTGTTGCAACAAGTGGGGTGCAGCGCTCAGTAAAGCCTGCACTCCAACAACCTTGGCATACAGGCCATACTCAAAGCGGTGTACTCAACGAAGCTCTGCATTGATTTGCTTCTGTATTGATTGAGCCTAGATCGATCTAGCCCAGTGCGGTCGCATCTTCACCGCATTCGTCTACTAGATAGCAGAGTGCTCTAAAGCGGAGCATAATCAATTGCTCATATAAGGGATTGAGCTTACACATGGGCGGAATATGGGCGATGGTGCGACCAAAGAATTTGAGGTCTCTTTCAAACGGGCAGTCGGCGGGGATCAGTGACACAATGCGATGAGCAGTTTGCCGGTTCTCCACGGGGATCTGCTCAATGCGGCGCTTTACAGGACTCAGGATATCTAGCGTTTTTTTACCTTTAGGGAAAGGATTGCTCTGTAGAGAGGAAGCCATAACAAAAGAGTTGTTTTCAACTCGAAAATTTCGGTAACGGAGATAATTGCCTTCGCTAAACAACGTACCCATGTCGGTATCAAAATCAATCAGGGCACTGAACTATTTAAAGCAAATGGCAAAGATTAAATAAATGGGTTGAAGCTCTAGTAAAGTCGAGCTTTTTTAGTGTGTTGTGTTTAATGTGTTGTGAATGTTGACAAGTTGTTGGATGTTACAAAGTTGGATTTTGCCAGCGAGAAGGGCTGAGTAAAAAACAAAGGTTGCTTACGCTGCTGTCTCTTTGCTGTTTCTCGGCTGTCTCTCTGTGCGCACGCTGTGCGGGCGCTGTGCAGTCTTCCATTGATATGTTAGCTATGGCCCAACCTGTCTATGCCTATAAGGAGTCACCTTTAGGAAGCGTCATAGTCTTGCGGGGTTAAGTCTATGCGGTTAAGTCTTGCGGTTAAGTCTTGTGGTTAAGTCTTATGGTTAAAACTAAATCTATTCGGGGCTAATAAGGTTCGGGGCCAAAAGGCTTTTATTTGGGCTCGTTTTTATCTTGAACTGTTTTATCTTGGACTATTTTAGTCGCGCAAAATCTATTTGCGGGTTCGGGAAGAACATTTTCCAAGGAATTATGCAAAATTCACATGTGCTTCATGCACTTTATCCTAAAACGCTTTGACCTCTTTATCTATCTGTTTTTTATGAGAAATGTAATAACTTTCTTACACTCCTTATACATCAATGATGTCATTTAAACAGCACTTCCTCTGAATGCCTGAGCTAGCAGGGTTTTACAGGTTGTTGAAATGAGATAAACAACATTTTTGTTTCTAAAACATTTTTGATTGAGGACGGTTATTTGAGCTTTTATGAGAACTTTTATTTGGGCTTTTATCAGAGACTCTTTATTTATACTCTCCCAATCCTGCCGAAAAAGGTACCCCTCAGGGTTAAGAGAGACCTGATTGAAGGTTAAGAAGACGGTAGCAAAAGGTTAACAGACGCCTGGAAAGGCGTTGGCTAGATATATAGCGTTTCTCGGATGCATAGCGCCGACGGAGAGGCTACGCCAACGGGTACAAGCGTGCCGCTTGGCCCACTGTCACGTAATAATGGTTTCAGCCAGCAGGCTGGGCCTCAGCCAAGCGACCCAAGCTATCAAAGGCGATTCAGATATCCTATCGCTTCTGTCGAGTGAGTTAGGACAATAGTCATTCTCCTCGGAGAGGCTACGCCAACGCTGTAAGCCTTGAATAGCAGCAGTTAACTCGACTAGCAGCGGTGAGACCCTGCGTCGCTTGGCGGCGCTAAGGATGCTCACCCAGACAAGGAATGTTCACCCAGACAAGGAATGCTCACCCAGACAAAGTCAGAATGCATCCTTACTTTGCGCTATTGCGCTATATAAAAGTGCCTCCCTAGGCAGTAACCGAGAGAGGCAAAATCTGATCAAAACCAATTTGATAAAAAAATGGACGGATAAAAAGTGGACGGATAAAAAATGGACGGATAAAAAATGGACGGCCTTAGCGCATGGTGACGAATTCTTCAGCAGAGCTGGGGTGAATCCCCACAGTGGCATCAAAGTCGGCTTTAGTCGCACCCATTTTGAGTGCAATCGCCACACCTTGAATAATCTCTGCCGCTGCATCACCTACCATATGGGCACCCAAAATTTTGTCACTTTCAGTATGCACGATCAGCTTCATCAGCGTTTTTTCGTCCTTGTTCGGCAAGGTGTAGTACATTGAGCGAAAACGTGAGCGGAAAACGTGGATATTGTCTTCACCGTATTGAGCGATCGCTTCATCTTCAGTAAGGCCAACGCTTGCCGCTTCGGGTGTGGTAAATACCGCTGATGGTACTGCCTCGTAGCTCATAATGCGTGATTTGCCCCCGTATAGGGTATCGGCTAGGGCGCGCCCCTCGTTGATGGCCACAGGCGTGAGGTTAATACGATCGGTGCAATCGCCAATCGCATAGATGCTTGGTTCGGCTGTTTGGCTGTATTTATCAGCAGCGATCGCCCCCCTGTGGGTCTCGACTGCTGTATTTTCCAGTCCTAAATTTTCTAACTTAGGACGTCGCCCTGTCGCCGCTAGGCTGACCGCATCGGCAACAATCACATGCTCATCACCATCGTTAACGGTTACTGTCACACCCTCACGGGTCTTTTCTATGCCGACGATTTCAGCATTGGTGATGAGCTTAATGCCTTGCTTTACCAGTGCTTCATGTAGCTCGTTACGCACGTCTTTATCAAATCCGTTTAAGATTTGCTCTTTGCGAATGACCTGAGTGACCTCAGTACCCAAGCCATTCATCACACAGGCAAACTCACAGCCGATGTAGCCACCACCCAAGATCACCATGCGCTTGGGCTGTTCGTTCATCTCAAACATGCCGTCGGAGGTAATGGCATGTTCTATACCAGGGATATCAGGCTTCACCGGCTTGCCGCCCACCGCGATTAATATTCGCTCAGCCGTCACCTTTTGATTGCCTACCTCTACGGTATGACCGTCGAGCAGCTTGGCATGGGCAGGAAAAATTTTTACTTCGGCGTTGTCTACCATGCGCTGATAAATGCTGTTGAGCCGCTTCACCTCGTTATTGACATCGGTGATCATCTTTTTCCAATTGAAGCTGCGGGCCTCAATATCCCAACCATAACCCGCTGACTCTTCCATATATTTAGGAAAGCGAGAGGCATACACCATTAACTTTTTGGGGACACAACCCCGGTTCACACAGGTGCCGCCTAGGCGATCGCTCTCAGCAACCGCCACCTTTGCTCCATAGGAGGCGGCCCGGCGCGCGTGGCAATGCCACCCGAACCACCGCCAATGACAAAAAGATCAAAATCGTAAGCCATAAGTTACTCCCTCGTCAGCCAGTATGTCAGTTTTAAGATTAATGTCAGCCTTAAATTAGGAAATAGGTCTTAAACTAGCTCGGCAACAACTAGCTCAAAAAAATAAAAATATCCAGTCATAACTATCCAGTCATAATGAGCCCAGTCATGAAAAGCCCAGCCATAACGATCATAGAGGAACTTACGAAACGTTGCTCCTTGGCAGGTCAAATCACCGTTAAAGGGCATTGAAAAAAGGTATCGCAAATATAGGGTTTCTCACTTGGCTAGACTACAGATATATCGGTGAAACAGATATGTCGGTGAAACAGATATGTCGGTGAAAACTTGACAGAACAGCAGGCCAAGTGAGTCGCTTGACCTGTTGCTATATAAAACTTTCAGCCTGAAAACTGTCCTGCCGCCAAGCGACCAACGCTATAGAGCGTTTCTCGGATACATTCGAGGAACGCGAGTCGCTTGGCCCGCTGTCACGTCATGGTTTCAGCCAACATGCTGTCCCTCAGTCAAGCCACCAACGCTATAGATCAAGAAAAGGCTCAAGGCCAATCCCCCTCCGGTGTAGAGGGGGGATCTCAGGTCAGAGAGGCATTAGGCCGCGTCTACTTTTTGAAAGTAGGCGCCAAATCATCAGAGCCCCCGATTAGGCGGCCATCAATGAATACTTGAGGCGTGGTACCCGCCCCTGAGACGGCATAGAGCGCTTTGGTGGTGATCCCGCTACCGGTCTCAACCTCTTCGTAGCTAATACCATGGGCGTCCAGCAGATCTCTGGCCTTAGCACAATAGGGCAACCGGGCTTGCTGAACAAAAATGCTCGACGAGGCTTACCCGCTTTGTCGTTGATGTAGTTCAGCATGGTCTCAGCGTCGGAAACTTCAAACGGATCACCAGGAACGTCGGGTTCAATAAACATTTTCTCGATGGTGCCATCTTTGACCAGCATGGAATAACGCCAAGAGCGCTTACCAAAGCCCAGATCTTCTTTGCCTACCAACATGCCCATGCCTTCGGTGAATTCACCGTTGCCATCAGGAATAACGGTAATGTTTTCAGCTTCTTGATTGACTGCCCAGGCATTCATCACAAAAGTATCGTTAACAGACATACAGATAATGTCATCAATACCATTTTGCTTGAATAGTCCAGCGTACTCGTTGTAGCCGGGAAGGTGGGTCGCAGAGCAAGTGGGTGTAAACGCACCAGGCAGAGAAAAAACGACAACGCTCTTGCCATTAAACAGCTCATCAGTGGTGACATTTACCCACTCGTCATTTTGGCGAGTCCGGAATGTAACAGTTGGGACTTTTTGACCTTCGCGATTTTCTAATGCCATGAAATAGAGATCTCCTTACCATTCACCAGCACTATGGCTAAGCCATAGTGCTGGGAAGTGATTAAACTAACTTCTAAATCATACTCGTTATGAGTTTGTTTTGCAACATTTGTTTAAGAAAAATCGAGGGGTGCTGTTATGAGTGCTGTTACGAGTACTGTTACGAGTACTATCCCGGTCTTGAGGTTTATTGAGCTAGGAAGTCATCAGACCATAGCCCTTTCGCTTCTAGCCATTCGCGGTTGAAAATTTTGGACTGG
>JAAUPS010000303.1 GCA_012033015.1 Phormidesmis sp. RL_2_1 | reverse complement strand
GCCGATCCTGGAAGGCGTTTCGGTCTCAGGAGTCTGTAGCGCCTCTATTTTGAGCGTCGGGGCTGGAGACACTTTCACCAATGTAGTTACTTAACCTAAGCGCGATCGCACCCAACTTCTCCACAGTCAAATTATCAGGGTTTAGTAATAGCGATACACCTTCCTCAAAAGCTGTATCGGAAGCAACTTGGCTCAAAGCTCGCGCAGCTTCTGCGAACTCAGCCTGGTTGCTGGTCACACCAGCCATGCCCTGGATACCTACTCGCCAGCTATCAGAGTCAGCAGCCTCCGCTACAAATAGCTCATCAACCCGCCGTCTGACAGTAAACTCGCCGGGGCTGTAATCATCACTATGGATCAGCATAGCGTTGACCTGCCGGAACCTCGGCTGAGATCGGGCTGGTCTTCTATCTGAATAGCATCTACACGATTTGATGACTCGACAGCCTGTGAGACAGCCTCTTGCTGCTGCAAAACAGCTTCAGCAAAACCCTGATCCAATATATTCTTAGCGAATATCCCGGCAAACGACCGATCAGGGCCTCTTAGCTCACCGCCCATTAGCGCGT
Source organism: Phormidesmis sp. RL_2_1 (assembly GCA_012033015.1). Classification (GTDB taxonomy): domain Bacteria; phylum Cyanobacteriota; class Cyanobacteriia; order Phormidesmidales; family Phormidesmidaceae; genus Phormidesmis. Next base: position 5,193 of record JAAUPS010000303.1, on the reverse strand, counting down.
TCTGCACCGCAGTTTCCTTGAACCGCAAGTAGCCGTCTGCGCTAGCGACGAAAACCAGTTCGCCGTCGTGAACAAGCTCCTTATCTCTTCCGACCTCAATGTAGTGGGTGAGATATATTTCTTGGTATCCACCCAAATTATGAGATTCCACGACCAGGGGAATATAAGGCTCGTTTTCAATTCTCAGATGAAACCCTTCGTCATCCATAATGGCCTCGGCTAATCCAGCTTCATGCAGAAATCTAGCGATGCGCTTTTCTGGCATCTGACGATGCTCTTGTGGTTGCCTAATGGCAGATTGATTGCTAATTTCAATCTCAGTAGGGTCAGGCTCTTCAGTCTCTAATTCACCAGCTAGCGATTGAGAGGTCTGCGACACCCCGTCATCTGCATCATTCTGAACTTCGGAACCTGGATCAGCAGCTATACCGTCTTTCTGCTCCAGACTCGGCTCGGCTACAGACGACTTTTCTGGTATCGCTGGCGAAGTAGCAGAAGATAGATCTAGCTCTGATTGATTACCGACAGGAGAAGGGGCTGCTACAAAGGCTCTACTATTGCGCTGGCTGCTATGCTCAGACTCGTTTGCCTCTGCTGATTTCTCTAACTGAGGTAGGTTATGACCCAAAAACGACCTGACTTGCTGCGTAAACTTTTCATCTAGCACAGCAATCCGGGTTTCTGACTCACTCATTAGAACGTCAAGTGCCGCTTCAAAGTTCTCCGTGGGTACCTTCATCTCCATGCGATCACCCACAGAGAAAAACTCCGCGCCAGCAGCTTCTAGCAAGTCCTCATTGAGAAAGAAACGACCGCCGACCTTGGTTGCCTTAGGCACAATAAAAATAAAGTAGTCTGCCTTGCCACCGCCAAAACGGGCTTTGCCGTCTGGCTTGATGGCTAAAACGGAATCCAACGTGTGGACAGTCCCAAGCCCGCCGCTCAACTCTTCTAGAAAGGTGCGCACCTGACGAGGTTCATCAAATACGACGGGCTGTCGCAACAGCTCTGTTGAGATGTCAAAGCTCTCCGACATCAAAAGTCCCTGTCGGGTATTACCAACGTTGTCAGTAAAGCTGACAAACTTGCCCTGGGGAAACTTTTGATAGGCTTTTAGTAAGTTACCTGTGAAGACCTGCCGCTCAGTACGCTGAGCGAGCTGAAGCCTATCAAATTCTCCATAAATGCTGTTGCCTCGAAAAGTAGACTCACTAGGGTTGATAACTACGCCCGAACCTGTCTTAGCGTTCACCTTGGAAAAGGGAATCGATAGCTGCTGTCCTTCATGGGTGAGAATTCTCATTACCCAGTTAGTAGGCGCACCTGGGCTGCCCATTGATCTAGATTTTTGAGAGAGATCTACGACGACGCCATAGGAATGATTGAGCGTATCTTTATTACCAGCCATCGTGCATGTTACAGATGCACCTACTGGATAGGAGGTAATGGTGACATCCAGCGTCTCTAGCTGATCGTCCAGCTTCTGGCTAATTCTATCGGCAGTTTCTGCCTGCTTAGCTGTTGAGAGCCTGCGCTTACGATAATCATCCACCATCTGAACACCTTGCTCTAGTAGTGTCTGACCGTACTTTTCAGAAACCTCTTGAATGCGACTAAAATCATGCTGAGCGATATCTTCAATCTGCGGCTGGTCGAGGCTTTGGCGAACCAGATTAATAACAGCTAATTGAGTCGGCGGTTTCTTTATTACCTTTGCATCAACGACTTCTAAAACGACTGGGCCAGTAAACTGACTATCAATTTTGCTATCTTTGGGAACGACAGTCATTGAGGCGAGCGTTCTAGCATCAAGATCCAGTTTGTCAGCTTCTAAAACGTTCTCGCCCATCGCAGCTTTTTGCTCAATGAGCGCGAGGGTTTCAGCTTCAATATACGAATAAAGCTCTTCCTGTTTCTCAAGCGGCAATAGGGGAATTCGTCCCGTCACTCGGCTGATGAGTTCTGTATCACTGTCGCCTGTCGCCCCTTTCATAGGGAAAGAGAGTAATTCATTGATTTCAGGTTGTTCTTCCAGCAGCTCTGTAACGACTTCTTCGCCAACAGAGTTCATGAAGTCGGCAACATTTGAAACGGTCAGGTCTGACTCCCTATCGCCTGTCGTATTAGCATTAAGACTAGACATCTTCTTTGCCAACATTGCCCCCAGCCGCTTCTCAGCAGGAATATCGGCAACCACTAAAGTGATCTTGGGTTCAATGACCTGGCCAAATCGGTTGACCCGCCCCAGCATTTGCATCACTTGGTTGATGTCGCGCTCTGGCTGAGCCATGATCAGATGCCTGACACTCTGATCGGAGAACTTCTCAGAAGCATGTAGATTGATGCCTGTGGCACCGCTTCGATTCAAAATAACGACATCTAGCTGACCGCCGTTGAAGCGATCAACAACATCAATCTTTCCCTGTGCTTTGATCTGACTTTGCGGCCTTAGCCCGTAGAACTGCTCACCAGCTTCGTCGTAGTTGATAATATTTGAGCGTCCGGTAATTTCGCCCGTGCGATAGCCGGACTGCGCCAGTCGATGCTTGATGTAGTCAATGCTGCTCAGGGGGATAGAAGAAAAGTCAGAATTAGCGATGAGTGCTTCTGCGTAGTCAAAAGCGGCCACTCCATCCCACCCAAGCTCTGCGTCAGTCATCGGTCGCCGCTCCCTATCACCAACATAGTCAGTGAGGGTGACATCTCTAGAGCGCTCCAGGTAGCGGGCCAGGATATCGCCAAATGAAATCTCGATAGGATCTCCTGGCCGCAGACCTCTATCCTCCGCGTAAGTGCCGATGAAAGCGTCCATCGTATTGGCAACGGCAATGACGGGTTTCTCGCCGCTTTGAAGCGCCTTTATTGCCTCTTGCACAGTGGATTCTGCTTTTTGTGCCAGCAGCCCCTGCTCAATCGCGTTGTGCATCAGCGACGTGAAATTCTGAGACTTGGCCCCTGACTGACCAATGGCATTATCCTCACCAGCGGCCTTTGCCTGCTGGCGGACTTCCTTGTTGAGTTCTTTTAGGGCTACACGCTTGCTCGATCAAACTTATCAATGGCCCTCATAATGCTGGATATTCTGTCAGCGATCTCATGATCAACGCCGACTACTTTGGCCTGAAAAGAGATGTTCTCCATACTGCGCTCTCGGCGCAGCATATTTCCAGCAAAGCCAAACTGCGCGGCCATCATCTGTTGAAGTGGAATTCCACCAGCTTTCAGCGTGTTCTCTAGCTTTGCCATACTCGAAACGGCATGAACAGCATCTGTTCCACGAGCATACAGATCCATGACGGCTGGGTCTTTTGTAGCTGTAGCAGACATAAAAATGGCGCTGGCCGAATTATCAACTAACCATCTAACAAAATCAGCGCGGTTCATCGCGCCGCTGGTTGACCACTCATCTTGCTTATTGACGCTCCCACCGGCCTCGTGGGACTCATCGAAGATAAAGACGCACTGCTCAGCAATTGCTCTTAGAAATTCGCGGCGCGGCGTGTCCTTTCTATTGACGCTTTGGAGCTGGTTGTAGGTTGTGAAAATAGCGTCGTAGCCGCCCAGGTCGCCTTGCTGTGCGATCGCCCGCATCTCTTCATCTTGACTAGCCGCGTTCCCTGTTCTCAGCACCCGTCCGCTAGATAGCGCAATGCGCTCGTTGTTATTAGTGAAAAAGGGCTGAATATCTGCAAAGCCAATATCTGAAAGATCTTCCAGCATGGACTTATACAGATTAGGCTTTTGGGTAACAAATACCGGAATATAGCCCTGGCATTTGGCATCAATGATATTGGCCGCACCGAAGCGGCCCTTACCGTTGCCAGTCTGGTCGCCATTGAGAAAGATTTTACCTCTATCTTTTTGATCGAACGCCAAGGCCAGCGCATCGATCTGCTCAGCATAGAGAACACCGTACATCTGCTCTCTAGATCCATAGCCGAGGCGGTGCATCACGAACTCATCAATGTCACCATGAGATCGTGTGCAAGCGTCTAACGCCTGCTGAGCGGGCAAGGCCAAGTTCGTAGGGATCAGCGTCAGCCGGGCGATCGCCTTGCTCTTAGGTTTATAGGGGGCATACAGGTCTTGTGCCATGACTCTTTCTTGAGTAGTGTCTTGCGATGGTTTCTGTTCGTCCTGAGTCTTTAGATCTGTTTCTAGGCCGTTCTGAGTTCTGTCAGGAAGGCCCGAAGGTCTACTGAGTCGTGCTGTTCTACTGCGCTCAGGGAGGCTTCCTCTGGAACTGGAGATAGATCCACTGGAAACGTCACTTCGGCGCTCTGAGCTTGCAGTAGCTCCATCCACCTGCCGTTTAGCTCCAGAAGACTCGTCCCCCAATCTGATGCCCATACCCAAACTTGTTTCATCTGGGCGTCTTCGCCTTCGCCCTCTTCCGCCTCGTCCTCGTACAATGACGGGGCTTCTTGCGTCGGATGTAGCGCTCTCAAGGTCTCTAGGAATAACGCTTGTAGCTCCGGCGCTGAGGTTCCCCCCTGCTCCATCGCCTGTAAAATCATCCACTCCATTCGACAGTTCATCAGATCCCAGTAGAATCGGCGGGTCATTTTCTGTAAACCGGGCGGTATCCGCACGATGAATAAGCCCTGAGCGCCTGTCTCTATCGGTAGCCAAACTCTGTTGTAGGTCTGATAGCTCTTGTAGCTGGGTAATTTCATCTAATCTGCCTCTTAGTTTATCTCTGAGTTCATCGAAACTGATATATATTCTTGGCGGAATCACCGCTGGCAAAGATCTTTGGGATTTGCCTTCTCCTCCAATTACGATTAAATCAATTGGCCATGACGCCCCTTGTTTTCGGTATAAGTCTCCAGCAATGGTGAAGTGGTCTTCAACACCGTACTTCTGATAGAGAAGGTAAAAAAACCGGCGTGTCTCTAAGGCGTTATAAGCATCTGCTCTTTGAGCAACATCTGTCTCTGGCTTCCCGCCTAGAATAAGTACCGCTCGGCCATCGGCCTTCATCGCCTTTAAGGACTGAAACGAGATGGCCTGATCAATTTGGCTCGTCCCTCGCGTAATTCCGGGTAAATCAAAGCGTTTTCCTCTAACTCTGCCAAAAGGCGGGTTAGCAATAACAACATCGTGTAGACGATCGGGTAAATACGTCACAGCGTCATGCTCAGTCACAGTAAAGCCTTGAGTGCGTAACTGGTCGGCTCTCTGGGCGTTCAG
>JAAUPS010000090.1 GCA_012033015.1 Phormidesmis sp. RL_2_1 | reverse complement strand
TAACCGGTTCACTCACAGGTGCTAAAGGCTGGGTTGTTGTTGCGCTTATGGTGCTAACTACTGTGAGCAGTTGGCGCTACTGGAGCAGCGATAGATCGAGTGGTGAGTTCTCCCATCGTGGTGGCTCATCAGCCGTTCAGTCAACTACTGGCAGATCTGATGTTGGCAGATCTGCCAGCACGTCTGCGAAGAGCGTTACCTTACACACCGCCCAGCTTGAAACGATCGAAGATACACTGACGCTCACAGGAACAGTTGTCCCTGAAAATTTGCTGCAAATCACCTCGCCAGTAGAAGGGCTGAAAATTTTGGAAATGCGGGTTCAGGCGGGCGATCGCGTCGTGGCTCATCAGGTACTAGCCGTACTAGATGACAGTGTCCTGCAAGCGCAACTGCGTCAGGCCCAAGCCAGCTTAGCTGCAGCCCAAGCCGACGTCCGTAGGCAGGCTGCCCACCTCTCCCAAGCCCAGGTCTTGCAGCAGGCGGCCATTGAGGAAGTAAACCGCTACGACACCCTATTTAGCCAGGGCGCGGTTAGCCAAACACAGCTTAATGAGCGCCAAATCCAGGCAACAACGGCTGGTGAAGGGGTGGCCGTAGGCGCTGCCAACGTAGAAAGCGCCCGCGCCAACATCGCGCGCCAAATTGCCGAAATCGATAGGCTTGAAACACTGTTGTCTCAAACTGCGATCACAGCTCCCACCGCAGGCACCATTGCTGAGCAGTTGACCACCGTCGGCAGTACCGCCACAGCCAATACACCGCTTTATAGCCTGATTACAGATCATCAAATGCTGCTAGCGCTGAAACCCTCTCAAACCCAGCTCGCCAGCATGGAAGTGGGTATGCCGGTCAATATCAAGGCGGCAAGTTCTGCCCAAAATGAACCATCGCTGACAATCCAGGGTCGCATTCAGACCATTGAGCCAATGCTCGATGCTGACAGCCGCCAAGGCACAGTCAAAGTAGCGCTGCCCATGGACGATGCGATCGCATCAGGCCAGGCCAATCGCCTCAGACCAGGCATGTTTCTGCAAGCCAAAATGACGATCGCCCAGCGGCGCAGCATCCTGTTGCCAGCCGCAGCAGTCATTTCCCAAGCCGATGGTAAGGCGATCGCATTTACGATAAGCGATCCATCTAGCTCCAACCTTCGCGTGCAGGCTCAGCCCGTAACAGTAGCTGCGCATTTAGCCACCAATCCTGAGCCGATAACAACAACAGACTCGCCAGAGCAGCTCGAAATTTTATCAGGACTAGAGGCCGGTAGTCATGTGGTGGTAGGCGGTGCCAGCTATCTACAAGCAGGGGATCGAGTCACGGTGGTTGCTTCTACCCAGTCAGATCGCCTATGACCTTGTATCAGGCTGGATCATCAAGGCGTCATTCTGGCGATGCTTCGAGCTGGTCAATTCGGCACCCAGTGCCCACTTTAGTGCTGTTTTTGGTGCTGACTCTAGCCGGTATTGCCGCTTTTTTACAGCTTGGCATTGATGCCAATCCCAATATTGATTTGCCCTACGTCAGCATACAGACCGCCTACGCGGGCGCAGGCCCTGAAGAACTCGAAGCCCAGTTCACCCAAAAAGTAGAAGATGCTGTCGCCAGTTTGAGCGATGTCGAAGAGATTTACTCTGGCATTAGTGATGGCTACGCTTATACCAACGTGCGCTTTGCCCTAGAAGCTGACGGCAAGCAAAGTCTTGATCAGGTACGAGATGCCATCGATCCCATTCGAGATGATCTTGCGCCCTACGGACAGGCCATGACCATCCAAAAGCTGCGCTATGACAACGGCGCTGTGCTCACCTATGCGCTGCGATCGCCCAATCAGTCACCAGCAGCACTTTCTGAACTGGTAGATCGCACTATCAGCCCCGCATTAATGGCTGTTAAGGGGGTTGCTGAGGTGCGTCGAATAGGTGGTGTCGATCGAGAGATTCGCGTGGATCTCGATCCGTACCGCATGGAGGCGTACGATATTAGCGCGCCCCAGGTCAACGCTCAAATTAGAAATTTCAATCTCAATTTCTCTGGTGGCCGCGCTCAGATTGCAGGCCAGGAGCAAAGCGTTCGCGCCCTCGGCAAATTTCCCACGGCGGCGGCCAGCTTAACTGCCTTAAACAGTTTAGAGATTGCGCTCAACGACGGCACCACCGTCCCCCTACAAGACCTAGCCACTATCACCGATGGCTTTGCTGAAATTCGCCAGTCCGCCACCTTCAACAATCAGTCGGTTGTCTCCTTTGGGATATATCGCAGCAATGGCAGCTTGCTAGTGGCTGTCGAAGAAGGGGTCAAAGATGCGATCGCCCGCCTAAAAAAAGACACCCTGCCTGCAGACGTTCAGCTTCAGCTCATTTTCACCCGCGCCACCGATGTTCGAGAAGCTTATGACGCTTCAATAGAAGCGCTCCTGCTGGGCTGTGTATTAGCCGTTGCGTCGTCGGCTGCTTTTTACGCAACTGGCGCACGACACTGATAACAGCGATCGCCCTGCCGCTTTCCATTATCCCGACCTTCATGGTCATCCATGCCCTCGGCTACTCACTCAACAGCATGACCCTGCTAGGACTGACGCTAGCGGTCGGCAATTTAGTAGACGATGCCATCGTCGAAATTGAGAACATCGAGCGGCACATTGCCATGGGCAAATCTCCCACCCAGGCAGCCATCGACTCGGCTGCAGAAGTCGGCTTGGCTGTAATTACCACAACCGCCACGATTGTCGCAGTCTTCATCCCAGTAGCCCTGATGGGCGGCATTCCCGGTCAGTTCTTCAAGCCTTTCGGGGTCACGGTGGCTGTTTCTACCATGTTCTCTACCCTAGTGGCTCGGCTCATCACACCGCTGATGGCAGCGCGACTGCTCAAGCCCATCACCACAGGCACTATCACCACAGGCACTATCACCACAGCCACTATCACCACAGACAATCAGCATCCGGCTGAAGCAATCAGCATCAACCCGGCCAACCCCTATTACCAACTGCTCAACACAGCGCTGCGCCATCGCCTTGTCACCTTATCAATCGCCATTGCCATCTTTGCGGCCAGCCTGAGCCTGATTCCGCGACTACCCACGGGGCTCTACAGCGCTGGCAATACCGATCTGTCCCATTTATCCATTGAGCTGCCGCCGGGAACAACCTTTGCCAGTACGGCTGCGCTGACTCAAACGCTGAGCGATCGCCTGCTTACCCACCCAGACGTGGAAAGCATCTACATTGACCAGCGGGTAGCCGAAGCTGACGCGGTCATTCGGCTCAAACCCAAACACCAACGCCAGTCTCGTCAAACCTTTGAACAGCAGGTCAGAGATCAGCTCAAAACCCTGCCCGATCTACGGTTTAACTTTGATAGTCAGGGCGCTAGCGGCAGCGAGAAAGCGCTCAATATTGTGCTCAAAAGCACCAATATTGCCAGTCTCGAAACAACGGCCAGCCAGCTCGCCCAGCAAATGGGGCAGATTCCCGGTTTGGTCGAGATCAGTACCAGTACTGGCCTGATTAAGCCGCAGCTATTGATTATTCCTAATCCTCAGCAGGCGGTCGATTTGGGCGTTGATCTGGGCGATATTGCCATGAGCGCGACCTTAGCAACCCTGGGCGATCGCGATCAAGATTTAGCTGAAATTGACCTAGGCGATCGCCAAATTCCCATTCGGGTTCGTCTAGCTGCAGATTTTCGCACCAGCCAAGCCGCCCTAGCGAGCCTCAAAGTCCCCGGCATATCAGCCAATGGCACCCCGCAGCTCGTACCGCTCTCTGCCGTAGCGGATATCAAAATCGGCGGCGGGCCAGCAGAAATCAAACGCTTTGATCGTGCCCGCCAAGTCACCGTTGGGGCAAATTTACAAGACCTACCATTGGGCGAAGCGCTAGCAGCCGTCTACGACCTGCCCGTCATGCAAAACCTACCTGCAGATGTTTCAGAGCAGACCACTGGCGACGCCGATATTTTACAAGATGTTTTTAACCGTTTTGCTTGGGTGCTAGCCACCGCCATTGTGATGATCTATGCGGTGTTAGTGCTGCTCTACAACAGCTTTATCTATCCGCTAGCGGTGATGTCAGCGCTGCCATTGAGCATTGGCGGCACTTTTGCAGCCCTCCTACTCACCCAAAAGCCCTTAGATCTCTATGCGCTGATTGGCATTGTTTTACTCATGGGCCTAGTCACCAAAAATTCGATCCTCCTGGTGGATTATGCCCTGTTAGCTCGCCAGCAGGGCCTCTCTTTGCAGCGGGCTGTCATGGCCGCTAGCATGACCCGGCTACGTCCTATTCTGATGACCTCCCTTTCTACGGTTGCAGGCATGGTGCCCATTGCGCTGGAAATGGGAGCCGGTGGAGAAGTGCGCAGTCCGATGGCGATCGCCGTCATCGGTGGCTTTTCCACCGCAACGCTGCTGACACTCGTCATTGTGCCAATTTGCTTCACGTATATTGATGGACTCAAACAGCACCTAAACCATCTCACCAAAGCCCTCACCCACCGGCTAAACCACCAGTCCATAGCGTTTTTCCCCCACCAGCATCTACCCATGACTCCCTATCCTCAGCCTTTATCTCAGCAAGCCCCTTTATCTCAGACCATCCCTTTATCTCAAAAAGCTCGTCACTATTCCTCTGGGCCGCAAGCAGCCGCACTACTGCCCCTTACAGAATCATCTACCGATGACCCACCATCAGAGCGCGCAAAAACGGTAAACCGCGCAGAAATGGCAGAGCGCACAGAAATGGTAGAGCGCACAGAAATCGAAAAAAACAAAACAGAGCTATCGGAAACAACCTACAAAATTGCCTGCATTGAAAATGATTTTGCGGTGCTGTGCAGCATTCATGAGTATTTAGATCACACCATATTCTCGGTTATTTCAGCCGAAGATCCGGTAATAGCCCTTACCGATCTGGTTCAAAGTCAGCCCGACATCATCTTACTCACTTTATCTATGCCGGGGCTTGATGGGCTCAAAATGTGTGATCGCCTGCGCAAAAGTCCCTTTTTCCGCACGGTGCCGATCATTTTACTAGCCCCTCAAGCGACTTGGTGGCAACAGCTCAAAGCAAAATGGTATGGAGCCTCTGCCTGCATAGCCACCCCCCTCGATAGAACTCAGTTTCTGATCAAACTGTTTCTCCTTTTGCTATAGATCTGTAGATCTGCATCTCTGCTATGGCAGAGCCACAAACCCTGTCGGGGGAATGGGTCAATCTCAGCACTACCAACGGTGGTAGTATTGACGCTAACAGTCAATACTATTTTGCTTACAAGCACTCCTGCAAACGACGTGCGCCGATTATTTATTGCGACCAGCATGGAACCAATCGTCATAGGCAATGCCGGAAATATTGACAGCATAAAGCCCCATAACTTGCCCCCCGATCGCTTACCCTTCAGAAATAGCACCTATGGTGCTGATCTCAGAGGCATAGCCGAATGATCACCGCAAAAGCACTGATTCGACGTTGGCGCTGGTGCTGGTTAGCTTGCCTTATCTGTGCCCTAGTGTTGGTGAGTGATTTTTGGCTTAGCGTCCCCTAGTGTTTGCTCGCCCCCCTAGTATTGCTCGCCCCCCTAGTATCGCTCGATCAGTGACACCGCCTGTGATGGATTCACTCACAGCCCCTGTGATACCGAGGACGATAGCGCTTTCAGAGTCCGGTTCGCTGACAGATCTATTGAACCAAGGTCAGCAGCAATACAATGCGGGCCGGTTTGCTGATGCCGTTGAGCTTTGGCAACAGGCCGTGGAGCAGGCGATCGCTATAAACAATGATCAACAGCAGGCGATCGCACAGCATTACTTAGCCATGGGCCAACAGGCCCTAGGCAATTGGTCAGAGGCTACCGCTGCGATCACCCAAGCGAAGACACTGCTTAGCAATAATATAGATTCGTTTCTCTATGCCCAAGTGCTCAACAGTGAGGGTAACTTGCAGCTACAAACAGGCCAATCAGAAGCAGCTTTGGCAACTTGGCAGGCAGCCGAAGCACTCTACCGCAGGCAATCGGCCACCAGTGACCTAGTTCGCAACCAGCTCAACCAAGCCCATGCCCTACGGGTGTTGGGTCACTATCGTCGGGCCAAACAAATCCTAGAGAGCCTCAATGAAGAACTTTCCACTCAGTCAGACACTTGGCTCAAAGCCCAAGCCTTGCAAAGTTTAGGCATCACCTTACGGGCAGCAGGTGATCTAGAGCGCTCTGAAAGCATCTTGTCAACAGCCCTTGACATCGCAGTAGGGCTGCCATCAGAGGCATTGCCCTCACCCACGGCACCAGAAACGCTGCGCCTGAGTTTGGCCAAAACTTTAGCGGTCTTTGATCAAGCCAAGCAGGCGATCGCACTTGCACAACAGGTCAAAGAAAAGAGCGACCAACTGCAAACCCAAATTGAAGCGACTCTATTGCAATTTCAACTGTGGCAAAAACAACAGAATGAAGCGCCGGATAATGATGCGCAGGATAATGAAGCACAGGATAATGAAGCGCAGTGGCAAACCTTATTCTCTGACCTACAGGTAAAGCTACAATCACTGCCTGCTAGCCGCTGGGGAATTTACGCTCAGGTCAATTTTGCTGCGATCGCCCTCCAGCATACCGCCCAATCCACCCCTTACAACCCCATTCGCACAACGACCGCTAGCCTGCTCGCCAACGCCATTAAACAAGCCCAAAGCCTATCCGATATTCAAGCTCAATCCTATGCCCTAGGAGAACTTGGCAAAGCCTACGAGCAAGTTAGTCAGTGGGACGATGCCTTAGAAAGTACGCAACGGGCGCTAAACTTGGCAGAGCAGATTCAGGCTATCGATATTGTCGCTAAGTGGCAACGGCAAAAAGGACGTATTCTGAGCCATCCAGACAATCCCAACCAAAATTTAGCCGCAGCGATCGCCACCTATACTGAGGCTGTCAGCGGGCTAGAGTCTATTCAACAAGATTTGGTGGCAATGAACCCTGAAGTACAGTTCTCTTTTCGAGAGCAGGTAGAGTCGGTTTATCGTGAGCTAGTAGAACTCCTCTTGGCAAATGTTGATGCCCTACCTCAGCAGATCCGACAACAGCGGCTAGAACAGTCAAGAGAAGTCATAGAATCGCTGCAGCTCGCTGAACTGCAAAACTATTTTCGAGAAGCTTGTTTAACCTATCAAGCCCGTTCAATCGAGACCATAGATCCACATGCAGCCGTGATTTACCCGATTTTGCTGCGCGATCGCATTGAGGTTATTGTTTCACTCCCTAACCAGCCGCTACAGCACCATGGAACCGCCGCTTCCCGAGCACAGCAAACCGCCTTATTTGAAGATTTTTATTTTCGACTCAACCCTATTTTCCCCGCTGCCCGTAGCCTGCCGCCAGCTCAACAGCTCTACGACTGGTTGATTCGCCCCTTCAAAGACCTCCTAGAACAACAGTCTATCGATACCTTAGTCTTCGTCTCCGATGGGTTTTTACGCAGTCTGCCCATGGCCGCCCTACACGATGGTCAGCAGTATCTATTAGAACAATATCGCATTGCTCTCACCCCCGGTATGCAATTACTCCCCTCTCAGCCGCTCCGGCCACAAGCTCTAAACATTCTAACTGTCGGCATGAGTGAAGCCCGCTTAGGTTTTTCAGCAATCCCGGCGGTAGCAAGAGAAATGGAAAGCATCGGTAAATTAGCAAACAGTGAGGGTCTATTCAACGCAGATTTTACCAAAGATAATTTCTTTAAAGCAGTCGATACAACCCCTGCAAACGTAGTGCATATAGCCACCCATGGTCAGTTTAGTTCTGTCGCTAAAGACACCTTTTTACTGGCGTGGGATGGCCGTATCAATGTCAGCGAACTCGATGAACTGTTTCGTCAACACAGTCGCGATCGCCCCATCATTGAGCTATTAGTACTCAGTGCCTGCCAAACGGCTAGCGGTGACGAAAAAGCCGCCCTAGGAATGGCAGGCACAGCTATCAGATCAGGGGCAAGAAGTACAATCGCGACACTCTGGTCAGTCGCCGACGAATCCACAGCGGAACTCATGACAACGTTTTACACTCTCTTGAGTCAGCAAAGTGAGAACAAGCACCACAACCATCAGCCCGACAGTACCTCAAACAAGCAAATTATCTCCGCTGCCAATATCGGTCGTGCAGAGACTCTTCGCCAAGCCCAGCTATCACTCTTAAACAGCGCCGAATTTAGTCATCCTTTTTACTGGTCACCCTTCGTGCTCGTGGGTAATTGGCAATAGCTGTCAATATCTATAAGCGCCATCCATATTCATAAGCGCCATATCTATAAACGCCATCTCCATCAACGCCATCCACTAGCACAGCCCCAAAATGCCGTCATATCCTGCCGTCATACCCTGTTCAGTACAACTCATGATGAACATTGGTATACTTTTGATAGACACTCACCGTACTATTCCTTACATCAAGTCCCCAGTCAAGGTTTCGTAAAATGACTCTCCACAGATTCAGTTGGGGTGCCCATAATTTGCTTTTGTCTGTCGGCCTACTCATGGGTAGTAGCGCCATTATGGGTGGGCAAATTGCACCCCCCACATGGGCTGCTGAACCGCCAGTTGTAAGAGCACGCCAAACCCCACAAGCGGCGCTGAGACCAAGGGCATTGAACCCTGTGACTCAGCCTACCGAAACCTCCCGTCAAGGCACTATTCAGCAATCATCCCTAAGCTCTACTCAATTGAGCGAGTGGTTGAGACGATTTCGCCCGCCTCGCTCCGGGCAGCCCCTTACCACAGGTAATGGGAGCTCTCGTGATGGGCTGCGCTGTAATGCGGCAGAGCCCTCCATGCAACCACTGCTACCGGCAGATAAATATGGCTGGAGCCTAGAAGCACGCCCTGAGATTTTTGTAGACATCTCAGAGACTTCAGCCACTCAAGCACTGCTGATTATGCGCGGTGAGAACGATACGGACTATCTGCTGGCACGATTGCCCATTACTAACACAAATGGCATTGTCGGATTCCGTTTACCTGACCATGTACCCGCACTCATACCCAATCAAACCTATCAATGGTCTTTGAGCTTTATTTGCGGAGACTATTTCACCTTAAACGATCCCACCATCACCGGCTGGGTGCGTCACATTGAAAAATCTCCAGAGAGTGAACAGGTATTGAACACAAGATCAGCCCAAGAACAGGCTGAATGGCTCAGTGAAAATGGTTATTGGTACGACTTAGCGGCGCTGTTGGTGGCAGCATCGGAATAGCTTTTAGCCTGATCTTGCGGCTTGTCGGTTTGCGACTTATCGGTTTGCGACTTATCGGTCGAAGCGACCTCAGCAGCTACCTCCATTGAGCCTGCAACTTTGTGCACAATGAAATCTATCCAAACTTGATTTTTTCATTTTCAGACTGCTTGAGATAGGCAATAGCAATCTGTGCGACGGCTGGATTGCTATAAGTTTTCCTCAACAAGCTCCCCGTTGTCTTCTCCAAAATCATCCGTTCCAACTGCCGAGAGGTCACCACCGGTACGGTCACCGCTGCCATGATCAATCCCATACCGGCTGGAATTACCGGTATCCACCAGTGAGCTAAAAATAGACCATAAGCGCTACCCAACAAAATAGCGCCCCCCATCCCTACCGCAACCGCAGTCATCCGAGGGCTACGCCGCAATCTTCCCGCCATGACCGCCCCGGTCGCCGTCCACACAAAAATCCAAATCATTTCTACCGACTTGGGCCACACACGCAGCAACGGGCGGCCTTCTAATGCGGCGTTGAGCAGCAAACTTACCGTATTGGCATGAACCGTCACCCCAGCCATGTACCCTGTGAACTGGCGGGTATATGGGGTGATCAAAACATCATTTACGGTAGAGGCCGTTGACCCAATCAAGACAATGCGATCCTGCAATGCCGTCATAGGCACCTGGTTGGCGAGCAGTTGAGTCAACGAAAAAGTAGAAAACTGAGCCTGGGTGCCCGTGTAGTTCAACAGCACTTGATACCCGCCTGCATCGGCTCTAACATAGCCCCCATCGTAAGCCTGAAATGGTTTAAGCACCTGTTTCCCGAAACGAATCACATCAGGATTTTCAGGTAATGGCTGGGGTACAATATTTTCCTCTGCCAGATACATCGAAGCTAGCTTTAGTGGAAAACTCAACTTTAGCTGACCATCGGTATCTTCAATGGATAATAGAGCCCGCCGAACAGTGCCATCTAGATCAAAAATCTGATCGGCAAAACCAATGCGATCATCTTCAGCTAAAACAGCAGGTGGTGAGATGGATGGACTGACAGCTTTCTCAATACCAATAAGATTGGGCGTTTGACGAAAAACCCTGACGAGTTCATCGTGACCAGGTTCCACCGCAAAATCTCGATAAATATCAAGCCCTATGAGTCTAGGTTGGTATTGCGCAATGCTTGTAATCGCCTCAGCCAAAATCGCGTCAGGAATGGGAAACTGACCAATCGCTTGAATGTCTGGTTCGTCAATCGTAATAATGACAACCTGCGAATTCATCGCAACTTGCGGACGCCACCGAAAAACTGATCAAATAAGTTCCACTCCAACTCTTGTAGACCCCCTGCCCAGCGTGTCATACCCACTAGGCTAGTCACCCCAATCATGACACCAGCGAGCCAACCGCCCATGCTTTCTAAACTAATGGACTGCGATCGCGCTTGCTGACGCGTGAGGGCCAACAATTGTGTGGCTTCTGTTGCCACCTTCAGGGCAAACTCTGCCCGCTCACGCTCCTCTACCTCATGGGCCAAATCATCTTCTACAGCTTGCTTTGCAGCCTCTTGACTAGCCGCCAAAAAGCGATAGTCCAAATCACTTAAATGCTTTGTTTCAGCCCAAGCTAACGCCTTTTGCAGCGCCAACCCCTTCAGTAAATGGGTAGCCTCTTGAGCTCCAGCGGCCCACCACTCATTTAATGCCGCAGCATAGGGGCGCAGTTCTCTCAACTGTTGCGAAACCCAGCTAGCATTAAAAACAGCTCGATAAATCGGATTAGCAATCTTCAAAACTCCGCCAGCATCTACCGCTACACCCGATAATCGCAACGTCACTTGAGCGAGACTCTCATCAGTGGCAACAGGTTCGTCAGCCAACAGCCGCTGATATATCCCCAACAACTGTCCAACCACTAACGCATTGCTCAACAACCCCGTGCGAACCGTTTTTAAGTGCTCCGGGCGATCTTGAACTTCCCAATTATCAATAATTTTTGTTCTAACTAAGTCTGTAACATTCACCCTTTTGCAGCCAACCCCTTTGCAGCCATCAGTAGCACTGCGTTCCGTCTGCTGTTGAGATGTATTCTCTCTAATTAAGCGACAAATTTTTTGCGTTAAAAACGGCTGTCCACCGCTCCAGGCTAAAACCTCACCCAATACTGTCTCAGGCTCCTGCACAACCCCTTCAAGTCCGCACAATAGCGGCATCGCCTCATGCCAGCTAAACCCGTTTAAAATGATTGAATGACCTATATTAAACGGCGTAGATCGAGGACTAGCAATTAAGTCACTAGGCGTGGCAACCCCTATCAGGACAAAACTTAGACGCTGGTATTCTGGATTTTCGGTACGATTATTGTAAAAAGCTCGAATAAGTTTAAAAAAGTCATCGGCTGCAAAATCGAGCTGCAACGTTGCATCAATTTCATCTAAAAACAAAACGATAGGCGATCGCACATGCTTTAAAAGCTCATCTTCTAAAAACTCGCTGAGACACTGCACCGGAGAAATCTCACTACGAGCCGCCCACCATTGACGAAAGTCAACGGGTAATTCAAACACCCTTATCAGCCGCCTGACAATGCTGGCATACCACTGAGTCAGTGTCATTTGACGTGTGCCAATCATCGTCATATCCAATACACCGCAACGCACACCAGCGCGCTGTAATCGTTGCATGGTACGCACGCGCAAACTCGACTTACCCATCTGACGGGAAGTCAAAATATAGCAAAATTCACCCTGTTGCAGCGCTTCATACAAAGCATCGTCTGCCTGACGATAGACATAGCTTTGAGCATCGGGCGGCAAACTCCCCCCCACCTGATACAGATAGGCAGAAAATTCTGGAGATGTCATGGCACTAGGCTTGAATCAGGCTTATACGCGTAACCAAACAAACATAAAACACCATCACAGGCGTGCACAATTAAGCACTAGCACCAGTGATGGCATTCATCCATGCGTCGAGTACGTCTGCTTCGACCCATAGAATGAGGCTACTAGAGCAAGGCTACTAGAGCAAGGCTACCGCAGGTGACCAGAGCTTCGTTATAAACCAGTCCAGTTGCAGATACGGCAATGGCTTGTTATCAATTCCGTTGTTTGTTGTAGTAAACCTCAACGTTACCGATTTAGCCTTACCCGCCACCGCTTCCTATCGACACATTGATTCAACACATTGATTCAACACATTGATGCATCAAAACCGATAGGACGAGAATCACTAGGACGCCTTTAGTAATAACCTACGCCCATTTTTATATTCTTGGTCTTGCTGCACCAGTAGTTATAGTCGTAAGTTCCACCGCCTTTAAGCATCTCGGATTGCTTGTCAGACATAGATTTAAACAAATCCACATCAACGGAGAGGGGAGGGTGAGATGGCGTGATGGAGTGCTGGTTGTTGTTGCTGCTCTTAAGCAGGGAATTAAACATAGAATTCTTGTCCTACAGTATTAGCTAAGTGTTGGCTAAGTCATGATTGTAGCTATTGTAGTTGATTGAGCAAGTATTTCTATCAACCCGTATTTCTATCACTATTTGGCATAAAAATGTTCTCTTTTATACTGAGATCACATGCTCAGGTCAAACTGCATCGAGATAATAAATTTACAAGCCCCTTAATTATGAGGAAATTATGAGGAAATTATGAGATTAGTGCATGAAGATTTTAGTATGAGGTTAGCCCTTACCAATTTAAGGCTTTTGAGCTAAACCAGATAAAAACAATGATTTTCGTCTTATAAACAGCCATATTCTTGTTATTGGCCTATCTTTCTACATTTTTCTTGACTATGCTTCAATGGCTAACCTTCAATAACGAATCAATATGAATGTAAATTTGCTCTAAACTTGTCGCTCAGATCGACCCAAATCAATAATTCTCACTATACTAGTATGGCTAAGGGGAATTACTGATTTGAGCTGTAACAACTGAATCTGACCTTGAGCATTTTCAACTTAGTCAACTGATTGAAAACTTTATGTTAGTGAAAACTAAGCTGGTGTTTGATAGCAAAGTAAGGCTGCATTCTTAACCCTGTCTGGATGAGCATTCCCTGTCTGAGCTACTAGCATTGGCGTTAGGTCTTTGAGGAGAATCACTGTTGTCCTAACGAACTCCGACAGAGGTTTCCGGCAGAGGTTTCCGACAGAGGTTATAGTACAAAGATTTTATTTCAGTGCAAAGGTTTTACAGGGAAGACCTACCGTACTCAAATTACGCTGATATTGAGTCGCCCCTAACTTGCTCCAAATTCAGGCTGCACGGCTCATTTACACGGCTCATTTACACGGCTTATTGGTAGGGGAAAGCTACTGCGATCGCTACTTCTGAATTTCATGTTGCAACCTTTGATGATTATGGTCGCTTTCCTGCCGAACGATGCTTCGATTTACTCCACCCAAGTGCTTTCCACACTGTCTGTAACAGCGCTCATTGGCATCGGTACTTGGGGAACACTGTTCAGCTCATCCGCAACGGCACAGATGGATTTAATCCCTGATGCCACCCTGACACCGTCAGGTAATTTAGCAGATCAAAACTCTACCTTGAACTTGGCAGCGACGGTCAAAGGGAGTGCCGGTATCTTAATTGAAGGGGGGGCAACTCGCAGCGGCAATCTTTTTCACAGCTTTCAAGAATTTAATGTTCAAGCGGGTCAGCGGGTGTACTTTGCCAATCCGCTGGGCATTGACAATATCCTGACAAGAGTAACGGGAAGCGATGTGTCCGACATTTTCGGTACGTTAGGCGTTGATGGGGCAGCTAACTTATTTCTGCTCAATCCCAATGGGTTTGTCTTTGAGGAAAGTGCTCAGTTAGATATCAGTGGATCGTTTGTTTCTACGACAGCAGAATCGATTGATTTTGGTAACGGTCAGATCTTTGGTGCCCCTGCCCCCCAAAATGCGCCGCTGCTGACTGTGAATACACCGATTGGCTTACAGTACGGCAGAAGTGCTGCTGATATTCGTGTAGAAGGTTCTGGAAGTCTAGCTTTTTTTGATTTTAATACATCTTTGACCGATAGAAGCTTGCGCCCGACCGGGTTAGAGGTGCTAGAGGGCAGCACCTTAGCGCTGTTGGGAGGAAGGCTCACAGTCAGTGGAGGCAACCTCACTAGCGCAGGAGGTAATATTGAGTTGGCGGCTATTCGCGCTGGTTATTTGCCGCTTAAAGATGGTACGGCAGGCTACTTACCCTTGATTTTCAAGACAACCTACCACAGGTTAATTTGCCCGCAGGGACGGCCCTAGGCGACCTTTTGCTAACAAAAGGCGCTTCAATTGATGCCAGTGGTGACCCGGCTGGCAATATTCGTTTACTCGGTGACACCATCGAATTTAATGAGGGTGCCGCACTGTTTATGGATACTTTGGGCAGTACAGATGCGGGCAGCTTGCAAGCCTTTGCGCCTAGCACTGTGACGCTGCGGGGATTTGGCGATACGGGGCTCGATCCGTTTTACTCTAGCAGTTGGTCTACTTTGGTGACAGCAGGCAGCATGGGGAAAGGGGCGGATGTTGCGATCAACACAGGCAGTTTGCAACTTTTGAATGGTGGCTTTTTAATTACAGAAACCAATGGTGATGGGGATGCGGGCAGTGTCACAATTCAGGCCCAAGACGTCACAGTTGCTGAGATTAATCCACTGATGATTATTAGCGTGTTGGGTTCCTATGTGGGTGTGGGTGCCAATGGCAATGGTGGAGACTTGACCATTGATGCGAAGCGCCTCACCTTGGCAGATTCGAGCGTGACCGGTGTACAAACTCGCGGGAATGGAGACTCGGGTGATGTGAAGATTACAGCATCCGAATTTGTTGAAATTAATACTCAGTTGCCCGATTTTGTTCCTTTCCCATTATTGACCCGATTATCGACTGAAGCTGCTCCTATTACTGTATTTGGCACATCAGCACCGCCAAGGGTAATTCAGGGAATATATCTATCAACACACCGAGCCTGCGAATCCTCAATGGCAGCCAAGTCAGTAGCTCTAACTCAGGTACTGGTGACGGGGGAGATATCAGTATCGTCGCTGATATGGTTGAGGTAGACGGCACAGGAGATACGCTAGCAGGGATTATTAGTTTTTTGCCGCTGCAGATTATTACCCAGGAAGTGCCGAGTGTGATTACGGCTGTAGTGAGCGATCCGGGAACGGGCAATGCCGGAGATATTTGGATGGATGTAGATCGGCTACACATCAGCAACGGCGGACTGTTATCCAATAGTACTTTGGGCGACGGAGCAGGGGGAAATGTCAAGATCACTGCTCGCGATCGGATTGAACTGGTTGGGACAAATGAGAATGGGGCGATCGCAAGCGGAATTTACAGCCGAGCAGTCGCAGGCGGTGGTTCGGGCGGTGATATTTCTTTGGCGACACCATTGTTGAGCGTGCGAGATGGGGCGACGGTGGATGTGAGTAACTTTGATCGCTTGGGAACGCGCATTCCAGGGACTGGCCCTGCTGGCAATATCAACATTGATGCAACCACCCTCGAACTATCTAATGCTGCGACCCTCAATGCCAATACCTTGAGTGGTCAGCAAGGTAATATTTACTGCGGGCGGCAGATTTATCTTTGAGTCAAAATAGCCTGGTGAGTACCAATGCCGACGGTACGGGAAATGGAGGAAACATAGATGTCACAGCCGATAGGATGAGATTGCTAAGCAATAGTCAGCTTGTTGCCAACGCGAATGGATCGGGTGATGCTGGCAATATTGTGGTCAATTCGGCCCAAAGTCTCTACTTAAGTCAAAGCCAAATTACAGCTGCGGGCGGGCAGGGTAATCTTGCTCTGGCTGCGCCTGTCATTTTGCTGCGCAACAATAGTTTAGTAGCCACCGACGCAAGAGGTACCGCTGCTGGGGGCAATATTGGGCTAGATGCTGATTTCTTAATTGCGCTAGATAATAGTGACATTACAGCTAATGCCCAGCAAAGCTTTGGAGGACGGGTCGTGGTGAATGCGCGGAGTATTGTTGGCACAGACTATCGCTTGGTGCGAACACCTAAAAGTGATATTAGTGCTAGCTCAGAAATCGGGCCGGAATTGAGCGGTACGGTTGAATTGAACACACTCGATGTAGATCTGACACAAGGCTTAGTCGAACTACCGTCGAGCTTTTCGGATAGCCGTGATAATGTTGTTGGCGCTTGCAGAGTCGCATCCGAAACAAATGCACTGATTATGTCAGGCCGAGGGGGAACACCTTCAGATCCGACCCAAACACTGTCAGAGCATAGTACTTGGGCTGACTTTCGACCGATTGCTGATGGTCACCCTATAGAAACTGACCGAGAGCTGAATAAGCCTGTGGAAGCGCAGTCTAGCTCGCTACCGCTAGATGCAAAAGATTCTGTAGGCATGGTGGGAACTCAGGCCATCGTTGAAGCTCAGTCTGTGGCGATTAATAAAGAGGGACAAGTCACGTTATTGGCTTCAGCGGTTCAGCCACAGTTGAGTCATTCGCCTTTCTGTGAGGGTGTTTCTTAGCCCCGATCTGTATAGCTTTGGCCAGTCGAGTGCCCATGATTACCCAACGGTTTCAGCCAACGAATTTGCCCCCGATAGCGGCGCTATTGATAAACTGCCTCATCAATGGTGGCGCGGAAAAATTCCCCTTCTGATTCAAACCGATCGCTGCCGAAGTACCACCCAGCCCGCAGTTCTGTAGGAATGGTATAGCCAGAAAATGTCCCCTCTTTTTCTACGATGACACCAAAATTTTCATAGCGAAAACCTTTGCCTTCAGGATCTCCCCAACGTTTGAAGCATCCTTGCTGTAGTTGCCCGGTTTCACCGATACTCAAGTGAAGCGGAGTGGTTTCACCTAAGAGCGTGAGTTCTGCGCAGGCGTGGGTATCATCCAGTGCCTGCCACTGCACCGCCGTATCCAGCAAAGCGGAGGGTAACCATACATATTCTCCCTGCATTCGCCCAATCGCAGAGCGAGTAATATCAGACCCTTGAGCCTGCATGACTGGCAACAGCCCTAACAGTTTCCACTGCATCGCACCTTGCCCTTCGACCAAGCGATCCCAACCGATAATGGGTAATCCATTCATCCGCACAGTCGCCTGCCAAATCATGCCTCGCCGATAGCAAATTACTTGCTCAGCGCGAAACCATCGCCACCCTTTGAGCTTAATCTCACCGTGCATTTTGAGTCGAACAGCGGTGGCAAGAGTGGTTTTGGGGGCGATCGCCATCTCTTGTGAAGCTATGGCGTGTTTGAGATAGCGCCTAACCACGTTGTCGGGCAGATGTAACAGATCAGCGGGCTGAAAAAATTGTTCGGCCTGCGGCGCAGATTGCCACAAACGATTGAGAGAGATTTTCTGACTCATCACATTATCTCCCATTAGCTTACCTCTCATCACATTATCTCTCATTGGCTTACCTCTCATGAGGAGGAGCCTATCCTACGCAACACCACAGGCATAGATTACAACCAGCTCATGAGAAAGTTGTGAAGATAAACGAGGGCCATGTCATCTCTTTGTTTGGTCGCTCTGACTTGATCACATCTTTTGTCAGTCGATTGAGGATGACCTGTCACTCAACAAGGCTTCCAGCCATAACTATTGTTCCAACTCACTCGACAGAAGCTACATCAGCTATATATCTGAGCGCAGGCCATGGCTCATCACGGCAGTTAAGCAAAACTAATTAATCATAGACAAAACTTATATGATCAAAGTATTCCAATCTGCCTGGATTATGAGTAAGCTATTAGCAGTTCGCAGCACATTCTCACAACACGTTTTTGCAACACGTTTTCGCAACACGTTTTGCAACCTATTACTGAGGTAAATACTCGCTATGACAACTACTGCCATTGCCCAAAGAACAACTATCCCTACGGTTGACTTACGACCACAGTCCCCTGAATCAACTGCTAATAGCCGCTTGAAAGCCGCGCTAGAACATGCACGTCGCCTCACTGAAATGTACGGTTACCAGTGCGTTGAAGTCGCGATCGCATGGGAAACCGTTGAAGAGCTGCAAACTGCTCAAGCGCATCACCTAGTCCCTTCGTGTCAATCGGCATTTGACCGCTACTGCGCCGAAAACCATAATGCACTTGAATGCCGAATCTATGACTGCTAGCGCGCTATATCGCGGTACCCGGATGCATAACGCCAACGGTACCGCGACTTACTTGGCCTGTTGTTCTGTAAAGGCTCCACAGCAATATCTGTAGTCTAATTCTGATCCATCCCAAGCTCAGCTTGATTTATCTCTTAATTCAGTCTCTTAAATTCAGTCTCTTAAATTCAGCCTCTTCATTCAGCACGACCGAGTCTTTAGCCAGTTTTTGGCCAGTTTTTTTAGATTGAGTAGCTGAGAGCATAGCCTGGTTTCAAGCCAGCCCTTTCAAGGTTGTCTTTTTGTTTGGCTTAGCTTCGGCGAGCAATCGTGCAGTAGGAGTACATTGGGGCTTATTTTTGTCATAT
>JAAUPS010000089.1 GCA_012033015.1 Phormidesmis sp. RL_2_1 | reverse complement strand
ATCGTGCTGCCATATCGTGCTGCTTGGATGCATAACGCCGACGGCGAGGCTACGCCAACGGGTAGCGCGCCTGACTAGCAGCAGTTCACTCGACGAGCAGCGGTGAGACCCTGCGTCGTCGTACGGCGCAAAGGAATGCTCACCAAGACAGCGGTGAGACCCTGCGTCGTCGTACGGCGCAAAGGAATGCTCACCAAGACAAAGTCAGGATGCATCCTGACTTTGCGGTAAGGCAGATGCGTAATTACTGAGTGAGTCGCTGTGGCCATAAGAACTTTTGCGTTCCGTTAATGCCCCCTTGCGGCCTGATTCTGAGTGCAGCCGTTTTTGCTATCTTTACGGCTCTGAGTGAACTACAGCTCTAGCGGCTGGTTGGTACCGCAGTGCTTGCAGTAAGGAAGATGCTGATAGGTGAGATTGTGACAGTTGGTGCACTCATGGTATTGGGCGTAGCTGCAGTGGGGGCAATGCCGATCGCGAGTGCGAATTTTTTTAGCGCAGCGGATGCAGCGCACTTTTGTACTCGATGGGCGGCCTGCAGTTTGCTATTGAAAACAACTTGTTGGAAGAATTTGATAATGCCAAAGCCAATGACGGGAATGAGCAAAATTTGCACATAGTTCCACAAAAAGCGCAGACCGCCGAAGAGAACTTCAAGGATATTGGCAAGCCATTGCAGTAAAAAGCCGACTTGGAGGAATTCAAAAACCTTCCAGATTAAAGGAATGGTAAAAATGACCAGCAAATGCCAGCTAATCAGCGCGACGTAGCCGTAGTCTCTGCGCCGAGAAAACCGGTGTACCATCGAGGCAATCGCTATCAGGGGCAGTAAAAACAGTCCTTGGCAAAACAACCGAATGCTGGGATACCAAAAGCTTGCTCGGTTGTAGCCTTTTTCTACTTGGCTGAGCTGACGATTATCGGCGAGTAAGCCCAAAAAGGCTTGGCTTTCAGGGGTATTTAATAGCTCACTTTGAAAGGTTTTCAGGGTTTGTTGCCGCGCGGCGATCGCCCGATCATTTTGCTCGATTGCGGCTCTTGCTTGTGACGCTTCTACCGAGTTAATCGACTGTTCGCGGGGCTGTCCGGCGATTTCTTCTAGCAGCGAAGAATCATACTGTTGGCGAATGGTTGCGTTTTTATTTTGAAACGAATTAATTTCGGCTTGGGTGTCGTTGATCTTTTTGGCGATGGCTTGGTTTTCAGGCGATGCGATCGCCAATTGCATTTGCTCGTAGTTCAAACAAATCTCAGAAACATCTCCTAATCGGCCGTCAGCCGCCTGTAGATATCCTGGTACCCAAGCGTTGTCATTGACCGCTACCGCCTGCGCAACACTGTCGTAGTCTCTGGTTTGCGTGTTGTTATTGCGGTAGGCTTGCCAGGGTTGTTGGCAGGGATAAGCCGTTTCAGGACTGATGGGCCAGTAGCTGACACTGTCTAATCCAGCGAACACATTGAACAAAATGAACAAGTCTACAATAATAATGACAATCAAGCTAGCCTTGTTGATGGGCTCATGATTGATTTTGCGAGACTGGTTAAAAAAGCGGCCTAGCCAACGACGAAATCGAGAAAGCATAATCAATCGCCAACGCCTGTAGCCCTGGCATAGTCGAAAGGGTATGCATTAACATACTCGCCTTTTAAGGCACAATGACGCTGGCATGGGCCGTTCTTAAGATTGGCTTGCAGCCCTATCGGTTACTGCCGATCTCTTCTCGCGATGCTGTCTCTAGGTTAAACAATATCTGCAAAGTCTCCATGGCCCGATCTCGTGCATCCATATCTCTTTGGGCCCGCAACTGGGTCATGGGATCGTGCAAAATTTTATTGACAATGCCGCGGGTTAAGGCTTCCACCACCCCACGATGCTTCTCAGAAAATTCTGTACCCAAACGGGACATGGCTTTTTCAAGTTCTTGGGTGCGAATGGTTTCTACCTTGCTGCGTAAACTGCTGATGGTGGGTACGGTGTCGAGCGATCGCAACCAATCGACAAACGCCTCAACCTCCTCATCGAGCAGCGCTTCAGCCTCTAGTGCCATCTGCCTACGACTTTCTTGGTTCTGCGCCACCACTGCTTTGAGATCATCGACATTAAACGCGAATACCGAGTCAATTTCACCAATATTGCTGTGCACATTGCGCGGCACGGCAATATCAAACACCATCAGCTTGTTTGCTCGCTGGGGCTGAGCTAAGCAAACGGGCTCCAAATTTTCCCGGTGTAAAATGGGTTCTACCGCAGAGGTGCAGGTGAACACCACATCTGCGGTGACTACCACCTCTAACATGCCGTCTAGTGTTCCGGTTTTAATATCGACATCGCCAAACTGAGCGGCGAGCTCATCGGCGCGCTGAATCGTCCGATTGAGCAGCGTGATCTTGCTAGCCCGTTTAGAAATTAAATGCTGCACCAGCAGGCGGGCCATTTTACCAGCGCCCAAAATGGCAATGTGACAGTCCTCAAAATTTTCGACTTTTAACAACGCCAGCTCAGCCGCCGCTGAACTAATCGATACCGCGCCTGTGCCGAGGTTGGTTTCTGTCCGAACGCGCTTACCGGCTTTAATCGAATCTTTGAGCAGGCGATTGAGAATGCGGCCCACCCCTTTGTGCTGCTGGCCTAAGCTGAGGGCGTGCTTGACTTGGGAGAGAATTTGCCCCTCGCCTAATACCAAGCTGTCGAGTCCGGCAGCGACTCGCATGAGGTGCATGACCGCGTCCTGCTGCAAGAGCACAAATAAATGAGGGCGCAAGTTGCCTAGGGCCAAGCCGCTATGCTCCGAGAGAAAACGCATGACATCGCGCACGCCAGTCTCGGTTTCGCTGGCTACAATATGAATTTCTAGGCGGTTGCAGGTGCTGAGGATAGAAACTTCTTCAATTGTGGGTGAGCCACTGAGATCAGCGATCGCATCTGCGACTTGGGCAGAAGGGATGCTCAATTTTTCTCGGACCTCAACCGGCGCAGTCTGGTGACTGAGCCCAATGACAGCAATATTCATCTACGCTTCCTTCAGCTTTTTAGGGTCTGTTATGAAGAATGTTCTATTTAATAGTGGGGGGAGCCGTGGGCTCTTTCCTAAGGTATTAAATAACCGATGACCATCTCAAGAAAACTAAACAAAACTCTATTTTAAGAGATGCCTTTGTCGCAATTCTTCATTAACAAACCCCCTTCGCAGCCGCAAAAACAATACAAAAACAATAAAAGAGGTGCAGTGATTAACCTGCGCCCCTTCATTGTTTTTGTATTACAGTGTCGAATCAAAGTCCCGCTTGATTAGGCGAGTGCTGTTGAGCAGCTTAGGATAAGCCTAGTTTAAGCTCACCCGCTTGGGATTACCGCTCATGTGAACCGTATCGACAAAGCGAGCGGTTTTACTTTGGCTAGAGATCACTAAGCTCTGGGTGCGGTAGCCACCGTTGAAGAAGCGCACACCGTTCATCAATGTACCGGGGGTAATACCGCAGCCTGCAAACAGTACGTTTTCACCGTTGGCGAGTTCTTCTGCCGTATAGACCTTGTCAGGATCGCTAATGCCCATCGAAGCTAGGCGCTCTAGGTTGGCTTCTTTACTTTCGCCAATCAAACCGGTTTTTACAATTGCCGGATCGTAGATGAGCTGGCCCTGGAAGTGGCCGCCTAAGCAACGCATGGCAGCGGCTGAAATCACACCTTCAGGCGCTGCGCCAATGCCCATCAGCGCATGGACGTTAGTCCCTTCAAAGCCACAGGAAATTGCCGCCGAAACGTCGCCGTCGCTAATCAGGCGAACGCGAGCACCAGCATCGCGAATTTCCTGAATCAGTTGATTGTGGCGCTCCCGCTTCATGACGATCACCACTAGCTCATCAACGCCGCGATCTAGACACTCACCCAAAATCTTCAGGTTTTCAGCAGGGCTTTTGTTGATGTCTACTTTGCCTTTTGCTGCCGGGGGGGCAGCTAGTTTGCGCATGTAAAAATCAGGTGCTGCAAACAGACCGCCTTTTTCGGAGATCGCCAGCACTGCCATTGAGCCGGGTTGCCCATAAGCGCAAAGGTTGGTGCCTTCGCAAGGGTCAACGGCGATGTCGATTTCGATCAGTTCATCAGGGGTGCAAACCTTATCCGCATCGGGCTGTGTGCAGATACCGACTTCCTCACCGATGTAGAGCATGGGCGCGTCGTCGCGCTCGCCTTCACCAATGACGATTCTGCCGCGCATATGAATTTTGTTCATCCGCTCACGCATCGCTTCTACAGCGACTTCGTCAGCGATATCCTTTTCGCCTTTACCCATCCAGCGAGCAGAGGCTATAGCCGCCTGCTCTACAACTTCAATAATCTCTAAACCGAGGGTGGTTTCCACGGGGTGTTTATTCCTCCAAACTGCCGAATCTAGCCGATCTTAAAAGAGTCTTTAAATCTTTATTAGGCCATCATTGAGTTTATCAGAAATCACCCCCTGTGCTATTTAAAGCGATCCCGGCCTGCCCCCTTTTGCCAGCTTGATGTATAGCTCGTATTCCATGGTGTCATAGGCCCCTAGCTTGGCTTGGCCGTCTCCCAACGTTGTGGTTAGTCCTACCGCCTGAATGGCTGAACTAGCCTCGCTTGTCGATAGCTGTGGCAAGGGAAAAACGCTGCTACCTAGGGCGTTGATTTGGGCTAAGTCAAGGTAAAAATGGCCATTATTAGGTTTGGGTGCCGCCGTCGTCAGGGTTTGAAAAAGGCTATTTTCTGCCAGAGATTGCTCTGGTTTTGGCGCAACTGTGTCTGCAGCGCCTTCTCCTACTGCGAAAAAGGTGACATTTCCTGGCAGCCACCCATGGCTGAACTGTAACCCTTGGAAGGGCGAAATCCACCGGGTTACCGTTCCTCCTTCAAATTCGTCTGTTTCTACCTGAAAGCGGTACCGGCTGATCATGACCTCATCGAGCTGCGCCCATACGGATTCTGCCGTACTGCGATCATTCGTTTGCACCATGAGCATGAGCGGCGCGCTGTGGGTTGTTGGCACTGCTGCCTCGGTATCAGCGGGTGTAGGTGGCGCTGGAGCAGCTTCATTGGCATTTTTTTCTTTTTCTCTGGCGGCGGCGGTTTTATCATCTCCTACAGGTGGCAGTAGGGCTAGGGCAAATTCTCCGGCGGCCCAAGGCATCACATCTTCATCGATGTCCAGCCCTGTTTGGGTTAGAAGCCCTGCCTTGAGATTTTGTGGATTGGGGAAAAAAGGTGGTGAGCTGTTGCTTTCACTGAAGGCTCGCCAAAATTGCTGCAGATTGCTGCCTGACATCATGACCAAGGTGTCATCCGGTAACCGACGCGGCATTTCTCCGGCTTCGTTGCTCAAATTGCTGTAGGCTAGGTCGTTTTTGGGCAAAAGCCAACTTGTCCCTTTAAAGCGAACCCCTTCGGGCTCTATCAGAGCTGTGGCAATGATGCCTTGTGAGCCCTGTAACGGTAAAATGCTGCCTGACTGTACGGTGGTGGTGGTGTCTGGAGGGGTTTCTAGCAGTTGGTTTGCCAGTGGGATATTGAGGTAGAGCTGGGCAAAGTTTTTGCCTGGTGGCTGGGGTGATTGGGCGCGGGTGGTGGCTTTGCGGTAGCCTGCGATGTCTAGGAGTGATTTGCCGCCTTTGTGGGTATCAATGGCCTGTTCAATCGCCGTTGCAGTGTTGCTCAGCAGTAGCCAGTTGGTGCCAATTACGGCTGATTCTAAACCTTGCCCATCTGGGGTGGTGATGGTTTGGATATCTATTCCTTTATAGCTGCGACTCTCCCAGTTTACGTCGGCTTTTGGGCTTCCTTGTGCTAGCAGGTCGCGGGCTTTGGGCGCATCGGCAATGGGGACAATGAGGATCAAATTTTGAGCGGCAGCTTCTAGTCCGCCGCCATTTAATCCGCCGCTATTTAAGTTATCTCCACTGGAGGACTGCTGGGATGATGGGGTTGGCAGTAGGGCTAGGGTGATGCGATCGCCGATCCAAGGCTGGATATCTCGCTTAAAGCTATAGCCATTTGCTGTGAATAATCGATCTTTCCACCCACTGAGTACGGTATCAAACTGCTGCTGGCTATCGGCTGTGCCAAACTGCCGCAGTTTTGTCCATGTCAGTTCGTCGGTTGTCAGTGTGATTGCCGCCAAGGCGGTTTGGGGTACGAGCTGAGTCCCGGCTGGGGGAAGGCTTTTGGGTGCGCGCTGGGCAAAGTTTAAATATGCGATCGCCCCGGCTCCGACTAAAATAGTCACCCCTAAGGTCAAAGGTTTAGGGAGTTGCTTGGGCAATGGCAATGCAAATTTAGAGGTCACAGGTTCTCTCTCCGCGCTGGTTAGCTAAGGCTCTGGCCAGATTCTGAATTTTTGGCGTTAGATTTTTGGGGCTAGATTTTTGGGGCTAGATTTTTGGGGCTAGATTTTTGAGGCTAGATTTTTGGGGCTAGATTTTTGGCCGCTATGAACTATAGCGTTTCTCACTTGGCTAGACTACAGATATGTCGGTGAAACCTTGACAGAACAACAGGCCAAGTGAGTTGCGCTACCCGTTGGCGTAGCCTCGCCGTCGGCGTTATGCATCCGGGTAACGCTATATAGCGGCTATGAACGAACAGTCGCCATGAACTGTATCAGAGAACTTGACAAAAGTAATTGACTGAAGATTCTAAGCCGACAATTTTTTTGATAGTTTTGGCTTTGATTCAATCGCTTTGATTCAATCATTCGCTGGATGTTTGGCCAAGGGTATGGGGTCAGCAGCTCATCGAACCTTGAGTTTTTTGCCACCCTATCTAGTGATTCTAAACAAAACGCTATGCTAGCGATGGCTTGGGTGCTGTAGCCCACCATCGCTAGTGCTTTTCGGGGCACTACTTTTTTTATCGCGCTACCGATCACGTCTTATGAGCTAAGCTATGGGCCAATCTACCGGTCAATTCAAGGATCTAGGCAATGATGCGCTAAGCAATGATGCGCTAAGCAATGATGCGCTAGGCCATGATGCGCTAGGCAAAGAGCCTCTAGAGGGTGATTCACGATTAGCCCATCGTGCAATTGCCCTGGGCGATGAGCACCCAAACTCTGGCAGCTCCCGCCAGCAGCTTTGGTTGGCAGCAATTAAACCTCCCATGTACTGCGTTGCGGTGATGCCCATTTGCGTCGGTAGCGCCGTGGCCTATGCTACGACAGGCGCGTTTCAAGCGGGCATTTTCGCTACTTTCAGCCTGTCGGCTATTTTGCTGCTGGTCTGGGAAAACCTCACGAACGATGTCTTTGATGCCGACACCGGGATTGATGAAAACAAACATCATTCTTTGGTGAATCTCACCCAAAATCGACCGCTGATTTTTGGGTTAGGCAACCTCTGTCTGCTGCTAGGTGTAGCAGGTATTGTCTCTATTTCATGGCAACAGCAAGATGGCACCGTGCTCAAAATGGTGCTGGCCTGTTGCGCTTTGGGCTATCTCTATCAAGGGCCACCGTTCCGCTTGGGGTACCACGGCTTAGGCGAAATCTTGTGCTTTTTGAGTTTTGGCCCGCTTGCCGTGGGCGCTGCCTACTACGCCCAGACCCAAAGCTGGCAGATGCTGGACTGGCGAACCGAAGCGACCGGCAGCTTGAGCATTTGGCATGGCCCCCTTTTTCCTGCGGCGATCATTATCGGCATCACCACCACCTTGGTGCTTTTTTGCTCACACTTTCACCAAGGTGATGACGATTTTAAAGCGGGGAAAAAATCGCCCATTGTTCGTTTGGGAACTTGGCGAGGTGCCCAGCTATTGCCTTGGGCTTGCGGGAGTGTCTTTACGATCTCTTTGGTGGCGATGGTTCAGGGCGCGCTGCCTTGGAGTGCGTTGTTACTGGCGGGCAGTGTTCCGGCTGCAGTGAAGCTATGCCGCCATGTGCTGATGTTTCACGATCAGCCTGAGCGGGTGAGCAATGCTAAGTTTTTGGCCATTCGTTTTCATTTTTGGAGCGGACTGCTGTTGGTGCTGAGTCTTTGTATATTTTTAACGGTGCCTGATTTGGCAGTGGGTTTGAGCTAGCGGCATGACCTATTTTCAAGAACTAGCCTTTGAGTTTCGCCCTTATCGAAGGCCCTTCCACCAACCTTTGAGTACCCGCTATGGGGCGTGGAAACATCGCGAAGGGGTGATTTTAAGGGTGAGCGATGAGCAGGCCGAGTGGGCTTTGGCGAAGTTGCCCCTTTGCCTTGGTTTGGCACAGAAACCCAAGCGCAAGCGCTGGCTTTTTGCGCCCAGGTGCCTCGTCATCTTTCCCTGTGCAGTGAGTTCACCATTTTGTCTTCCCTGCCAGCCTGCAAGTTTGGCTTTGAGGTGGCGTTGGAAAATCTGTCCCGCGATATGCACTGCGCGGATTTGAAAACCCATCAGTACAGCGCCCTGCTGCCGACGGGGCCAGCGGCGCTGTCGGCTTGGGCGGCGCTATGGGCCATGGGTCATAGCACGTTTAAGTGGAAAATTGGCGTGGCCCCGGTGGCGGTGGAATTGGCTTGGCTTTCCCAACTGATGCAGCAACTGCCGTTGGGTGCCAAGCTGCGGCTAGATGCCAATGGCGGCCTCGATGAGCTGACAGCTCACCATTGGTTAGATGCGTGCGATCGCTCAGTCACCGCATCGAATTTATCGAACAACCCCTACCGCCCAATCGCTTTAGCGATTTATTAAAGCTCTCCCAGCGCTATCAAACTCCCATTGCCCTCGACGAATCGATCAGCTCAATCGACCAGCTCAAGGCCCATTACTTCAGAGGATGGCACGGCATTTATGTGATCAAAGCCGCCATTATGGGCTCACCCAGTCGGCTCAAGCAATTTTGCCTCGATCACCCCGTTGATATTGTGATTTCTTCCGTTTTTGAAACTGATATTGGCCGCCAAGCCCTGATTGACCTAACGGTAGATCTTCAGACCTTGCTGCCCCATGCGCCTCGGCGAGTGCTGGGCCTAGGCACCCAGCAATGGTTACCGAATGACGGCTTAGATGATCCGAATTGGGAGGCACTTTGGCAAAGGCTGAGTTGAGGGCAACTGAGGGGCCGCTGATCACACCCGATCAGATCACACCGGATCAGATCACACCCGATCAGATCACACCGGATCAGCTCACACCGGATAAACTGTGGGCGCAGTTGCAATCACAGCAGTGGCTAGTTGTAGCAGAAGAGGGTGCAGGGGAAAAAGGGCCTAGGGCAGAAACAGCGCAGCAATGGGCCGAGCAAGTATGTGCAGGCTACCGCCAGCTCCAAGAAAATTACTCCTCCCTGCGTGCGTCGGATGGCTCCTGTCCTTCTCGTCCTTTGCTTTTGCTGGCTGAGCCCCATTCCACCCGATTCCTCGCAGCCCTCCTCGCTGCCCTGCTCGCCGACTGGGACGTTGCACTTGCCAACCCCCACTGGGGCACTCAAGAGTGGCAAGCCGTGAGCCAGCTCATCGCCCCTGATGTGGTTTGGGGGATAAATATTCAGTTGCCTCGCCATACCGCTGCTCCTGCCAGAGCCTTCAGCCAGCCTGCTATCTTAATTCCGACGGGCGGCAGCTCAGGCGACGTCAAGTTTATCCATCACACTTGGACGAGTCTGATGGCCTCGGTCGATGGGTTTTGCCGTCGTTTCACGCCTAACGGTGAAGCCGTTAACACCTATTGTGTTTTACCTCTGTATCATGTCAGCGGCCTGATGCAAATTCTGAGGGCTTGGGTTAGCGGCGGCCAAGTTGTCATGGCTTCTTTTAAGCAGCTAGAGCTTAAACCGCTTAAACCGCTAGAGGCTAGCGCCCTTAATCGCAAAACGCCCCAAAACTGGTTTATTTCTCTTGTTCCTACCCAGTTAGAGCGACTCATACAGGCTGGGAAAAGCCCTTGGCTGGCACAATTTTGCACCGTTTTTCTGGGCGGCGCGCCCCCTTGGCCCGCCTTGCTTGATCTGGCCAAACATGACAATATTCCTCTTTGCCTATCCTACGGGATGACTGAAACTGCTGCGATGGTGACAGCGCTCGATCCGCTAGCGTTTTTACAGGGACAAATCAGTAGTGGTCAAGCACTGCCGCACGCTGAGGTACAAATTATGAATCATCATCAGCCTTGCGGCGACGGAGAGGTGGGCCAAGTTGTGGTTCATGCTGCCTCGATCGCCTATGGGTGTGCTGATCCTTTTGTCACCGATGATCTGGGTTATCTTGATGCCGCAGGTCACTTGCATATCACGGGCAGGGTGAGCGGCAAAATTATTAGCGGTGGGGAAAATATTTTTCCAGCGGAGGTGGAAGCCGCGCTTCGCAGTACCGGTCAAGTTAGGGATGTGTGTGTGTTGGGTTTGCCGGATGCCCTTTGGGGAGAAGCGGTGACTGCGGCCTATGTGCCTGCTGATCAGCATGTCTGTGCCACTAGCTTGCAAATGGCAATTGCATCTACGCTGAGCCGTTACAAGCAGCCCAAACGCTGGGTGCCGCTGGCTGCTTTGCCCCGTAATGCTCAAGGCAAGCTCAACCGTCAGCAGTTGCTTGCCCAAATAGCGCTAGCCAGCGAGCCAGATCAGGTGTGATGGGGCAGCGACGAGATTCACCTGTTTTTATGCAGATGTGGCGTGTCAGTGCTGTGGCGATAGGTTTTTGAGGATCAACTGTTGTTTTTTTCTCAGTGGTCTGACCAGGGGGAATGTCACTGGCAATGCTATAGGTAATCTCGAAACTGTAGGGACTGAGCTGTACAGGCGTGAGGGTAATGGCGATCGCATCACCACAGACCAAAGGCCGATAGAAATCTGCCGCTGTATGGATAATCGGTACCGCTAGTCCATTTGCCTGAGAAAAAAACGAACTTAGCGCAATGCCCGCCTCAGCCAGCGACGCTTCATAAGCCTCATGGCATAGCGTCAATAGGTTGGCGAAATACACCACACCGGCTGCATCCGTCTGGTGAAAGCGAATCACTCGGTGATAAACAAATGACACTAGCTCGCGTTAGGCTGAGCCGGACGGAAGGGAACGCCATTTTGTCCGGGCAAAACGGGTAGCTCGACTGAACTGGGCTGAGAAAGATTACTACCCGCATTTACCCGGCGCAGACCCAGGTTCAAGTCGGCTAGATTAAAGCTGGCAACACTCATTGGGTCGTTTAGCGCCTTGACTAAATTGGCTAATGCATTTTGCACCACTCCATCTGGGTTGACATGTACCCAGCCATTGACTGTCGCCTGCAACATTTCAAAGTGCAGGTGAGGGCCTGTAGAGTTGCCTGTGCTACCGACTAAGCCAACGACATCGCCTTTGTTGACCGCGCTCCCTGGCTGGACAAAAATTTCTGATAGGTGAGCATAGCGAGTTTGCAGTTTGGTTTCTGGTAAGTCATGTTCGAGTACCACCATCAGGCCGTAGCCTCCCGCATAGTCAGCAGAGGTGACCACACCATCGTGGGCGGCTAGGACAGGGGTGCCCTGGGCAGCGCCAATATCTGTTCCGGCATGAAAACTGTGGTTGCCCGATATGGGGTGAATGCGAAACCCAAACAATGAGGTAATCGGAGAGGGAATCGATAGCGGGAAGATAAACTGCTGAGCGGCCTGGAGGTTCACTAGAGGGCGAATTGTCCGGTTGAGATAATCGCGGCCTGCGGCTGTTGTCGCACCCGAAAACCGAATGCCTGCAGCGCTAAAGCTGACAGGGCCAACATTTACGGCTGGGGCGCTGGCTGTTGCCGCTGCGCTTGGGCTTGCACTACTGCCTCTTGCTGGCTGTGATGGTGCTGGGGATGCTGTTCTGCCTGCGGCACAAGCGCCGTTGGGCACGGCCTGATTAGCACCTACCGTGAACTGACAGCCGGTTGATTGTTCCGAAACGACAACATTGGGTGTGGCTGTAGCACCAACGCTGTAGTCGGTAGGATCGACAAAAACGCTGTTGTACTCATCTGGTACATTCGCTCCTTCAGGCAGTTTTGCTGGAACGATGGCTGTTGGCCGTACCGATGCTGGTGGTTCAGCGATGGGGGCCGCTTCGGTGGCTTCCACGGGGGCGGCTTCTACAATTGGCTTTACTGCCGGAGGAGCCACGGATGCCGGGGTAGGTGAAATATCTGGAACGGCGGCGGGGGCTGTAGCTTCGCTGCCAGCGCCATTCTCCATGGCTAGGTCACGGGCTAAGTCGCGAGCAGATGTGCTGGCTGCAGGCGCGTTTTGGCTGATGCTAGCCTCACTGGCCATGGCAACCGGCGAGCCCACATAGTCAGACATGGGAACTGCGATCGCACCAGCACCCATTAACCCCGCCAATGGACTGCTCCGCTGGCCTACAGAAACGTTTTTAGCATCAGGTGTTTTGACCGCGCTAAAGCGAGGTGGTGCTGCTAGCGTGACGGTGGGTAAAACTCTAGAGGTATTGCTGGCAGAAGGTTGTTGCGTTGCGGCTACTGCCGGTGGGGCTGCCGGTGGGGCTATTGCCTGTGGGGCTACTGGCTGTGGGGCAGGGACTGCTTCAGACCATGCACTGACCGTTCTGGCGGAAGGTGTCAATGGTGGTGCATCAATCATTGCAGCCGGCATCGCAACAGGACTGGTGGTTAGCGATTGGGGCGGGCGGATGCCTGGTGCAATGGTCGATAAGTCAGTTGAGGCGTTGTGCTCAGCTACCCCGGTGGACTCTCCTAACAAAAAGTCGGTTTCTGCCACGGCCAGATCGATTTGACTGGCGACAAATCCAAAGCTGCCGATCAGCCCCAGCGTGATGAGCCCACACTTTTGCAGGTGATATAACTGCGTGGCACCATCTTGCTGCTCTTTGGTTGGATTGTCGATCCGCCTTTCAGCGGCTGTCTTCGCAAGTTTTTGCTCAGTTTTTGCTGGGGCGCAGTCATAGTCAATAACCTAGTCAATAACCTAAAATAATCCCGATTCAGTCAATCAATCTTAGCTTGTGTGAAGCTCGCTGGGCTTCAGCAGCACAATCTTTTGGCGTTGGCCTGTTGCTGGGGCCAGTTCAATTTGTAAGTAACCCTCTTCTGAAACGCCCATTACTTTTCCGCAAGGGCCTTGGCGATCGCATTCAAATTTAACCTCTGCTGGTGTCACCTCTGCTGGTTTAGCATCTGGCTTAACATCAGGTTTAGCATCTGGCTTAACGTCGCTTCGTCTCACGTCGCCTGTTGACACACGAAGCAATGAAGGCGCTAGCACTGAAGATGTCAGAGAAGGTGCCAGAAGCATATTTGCATAGTTTCCGACAATCGCATCCGTAGGCAAGTCACTTTCTAGTGAAACAAGTTCACCCACTTGTGTCAGTAATTTTGAGTACACCTTCATGAAAACTTGACTACCTACCTGCTGATAGTAGAAGACGCCTTGTAGAATTCCCCGAAGAACCAAGGCGGCTAGTATCTCTAAACAATTTATTTTGTTTTGGGCCGCACAGCTCGGCATCTGCTCTAGTATTTTGTGCAAAGTGATTCCGGTTGCTGGCACCGAATTGTGCCAATTAATGCCGACGCCAATTACGGCCTGCTTGATACAGGGCGAGGGTTTTGCCCCTGGATGATGGGGCGATATATGGGCTGGACGCTGTGCCACTTTGGTCTCAGTCAAAATGCCACCTAATTTTTTGCCTTGAAAAAATAAGTCGTTGGGCCACTTGATTTGAATCGGGAGCCCTAAATTAATCAATGCCGTGGCGATGCCCCAAGCACTCAAGCAGGTGAGCTGGGCGCTGTGAGCTATTGGCCAATCAGGCTCTAAGGCCAATGATAGATAAAGGCCACCGGGCTCTGATTGCCAACTGCGGCCTCGCTGCCCGCGGCCAGAAGTCTGACGTCGGGCGATGGCAACGGTTCCTGAACCTGCTCCTGCTGCCAGCATTTTCCACAGTTGGGTGCTGGTAGATGGCAAGCTATCAAATAAATGCACGTCAAATTTGGGCTGGATTTGTCTGAATTCAGGCAGAACTCCAAGTTCATTGCCTGTTGAGGCCAGCGCTAGGCGAATTTTTTGAAGGTTTAATGGCACCGCCTTTTCAGCCGCTTCTCTGGCTCTGCTACCGTTAGAATTGTCGTTAGAATGACCGCTAGGATTGGTTGGTATGATTGAGCCGATGATGACAAACCTCCCTGCTTTGACAACCGAAACCCTGTGGGCCATTTTGAACAATGACCTGTCTGACGACATCGTCAACCAACTGGTGTGGTATCACTTAGGCTACCGTTATCACGCCGATAGTCAAAGTTGGCAGCTCAACGAAGTAGACGCCATTTGGGCCGAAAAATATCCCGAGCCGCCAAACTTTATTGAAAGTCGTCCCGCGACAGTGCAGCTCACCCGTGCTATTCCCAAGGAAAATAAGCAGCTCTTGAAAACCTTGCTGGGCTTCAAAGGCTATTCCATCGATCAGCTTGTGCCCCGGTTAACGCGGCGAGCGACGATGACTAACTGGCTGCTGAGCGAAATGCGATCGCGCGCACTGATATAGCGTATTTTTTTGAACCCAAATGATCTGAACAAACAAAACGGCTCAAGCAAAACAGAAAAGGTTTTAATCTTTTGTTTACCTGAAAACAGAATAACCCCGGTATAGTCCTTTAAGCATCTCGCCTTTGGCAAAACCCTATGTAGCCGCTGCCCAACGTTTAGCCATCTAAATCATTAGCTGCTTACGTTGGCTGCTTACATCGGCTGCTTAAACTTTAGGAATTTGCCTACTGGTCTGCCCAGTAGAATTCGCGACAACCCGTTTTAAAGAAACGACTCCAAGCTCCAAAATCTCCTTAATTTCGAAATCTCCTTCACAATTCATATGTCAACTGTATTTGATTTTTTAGCCAAAGGCGGCCCCGTGATGGTGCCTATCATTGGTGCCTCCGTATTTACGGTAGCCTGCGCGTTAGAACGGGCAACGTTTTGGACGACCTTACTAAAAAGAGAGATCCGAGTGACTGAAGAAGTGCTCAACGCGGCGCGCACAGATTTAGAGGCCGCTGCCAATATTGCCGCTAGAGCCCGCGATCTCCCTATTGGCCGTTTTTTGCTTGCGCCGCTGAGCCTCAAAAACCCATCGCCCGACACCTTTCGGCTCGCTCTAGAGAACGCTGCTGACAAAGAATTTGTCAAAATGAAAAAAGGCGACAAGCTGCTCGAAACAGTCGTTGCTGTTGCGCCCTTGCTGGGCTTGCTCGGTACCGTGACTGGCTTAATCAATACTTTTGAGAACTTAAATATTGGCGGCGGTGATGGTTCTGTTGGTGCCACCGAGGCCGCTGGCGGTATTGGTGAAGCGCTGATTACCACTGCCGCTGGCATGGTTGTCGCCATTTTTGCCCTGTTGATTTTGCGTGTCATGGTGACCTTACAAGCCCAGCAAATGGATTACTTTTCCGAAGCAGGCAATGAGCTAGAGCTGATTTATCGTGAGTGCTGGATTGAAGCAGACCATAGCGCTTTTACCGCACCGCCAGATTTAGAATCGCACTCACCCCACAGTCCACCCTTCACAAAAGCCGCTGAAGCCCCGCCGAGGCAGCTCACTGAGCGCCCTTCCTTCTAAACTCTTCTCCTGCTGGTTGCTCCTTTTATTTACTTTTCTCCTTAGAGTTATCCATTCCTTTTGCCCATGCGCTTTCGCGAAATCGAGAACACTAGCATTCCGGTCATTGATCTAATTCCCATGCTGACTGTCATGATGGGGGTACTGGCCTTTTTCGTGGTCATTTCTGTTTCCTTGAGCAACGAGCAGTTGATTGAAGTCGATTTACCCCCGGAGCAAACGGAAGATACTCCGGCAGTATCCGATACAGCCGAGGAACTGTTCATTGTTGAAAAAGACGCTACAGGCCAACAGTTCCTCAATGGCGCGCCTATGACTACCGAGCAATTGACCCTCGAAGTAGAAGGCTATTTAGCGCGCAATCGTGACAGCGTCGTCTATTTACTGCCTAGCCGTGAGCTGCCCTATGAAGAGGTCATGCAGTTTTTGGGTGATATGCGCTCGGTCGGTGGCGATCGCGTCTCTTTGGCCCTAGAGGAAAATACCGCCGAAAATACCGCCGAAAATGCGGCAGAAACAGCCGCAAATGCCACCAATCCCAGCCCTGAAGATTAACGCCCTGTATTAACGTTCTGTTCATTCCTAGTTCATTCCTAGTTCATTCCTAAAGGCTTCACATGCCATGCGCTCCCGTCGTCGTCGCCGCCCTTCTCCTCAAAGCCCGGAAGTCAACCTCGTCCCAATGATGGACGTGCTGATGACCGTATTGATTTTCTTTGTGATTATTTCTATGGGGCTAACAGGCGTTCAAATCAATGGTGTGACGCTGCCGCGCTCTGTTAACGCCGCTGGCGAAGAAGTCATTGATAATCAGGCTGAAACTAAACCCCTCGTCATTGGGCTCAATCAGCAGTCAGAGCTGGTTTTAGGCGGTGAAACCACGAATCTGCAAGCACTCGCACCTGCGGTCAAAGCTTATTTTGAAGAAAATCCAGAGGGTAGTCTGATGCTCAAAGCCGATCGCCGCTTGCCCTATAGCGATATTGCTGCTCTGCTAAGCGAACTGCGAAAAATCGGTGGTCGTCGGGTGTCTTTAGCCGTTGAGTAACCTAACTTGTGTAATGGAGCAAGAATTTCTAGCGTTATAATGACTCAAGGTAAGCGCTCAGCCTCTACAGACAGGCCAGACATACGGCATAAAAACGACACAACAGAAGATTGAATGCCGCTTATTCAATCGCGCATTTCATTTACTAGATTCATGGATCAAAGCCGGATTGAACGGTTGCTTAATGACCTGAAAGAGCCAGATGCAGATGTACGCGATCGCGCCTCAGCCATGCTCTGGCAGCTCTGGTTTCACCAAAAAGGAGTTTATGGTTTCCAGCAACTGATGCAGGCTCAGTCACTGTTGGAACTCGGCCAAGTGATCCAAGCCGAAGCCCTACTCTCAGATATTGTTCAAGCTCAGCCTGACTTTGCAGAAGCCTGGAATCGGCGCGCCGTATTGCACTACACCCAAGCCAACCATTGGCGTGCGATCGCCGACTGTCAAAAAGTCATTCATCTGCTGCCCTATCATTTTGGTGCCCTTCATGGGCTTGGCCTTTGCCACAGTGCCGTGGGCAACTATACCGCTGCCATCCAAGCCTTTCGCCAAGCTCTAGAAATCCAGCCTTACGCCGTAGCCAATCAGCGCATGATCCTAGAATGCACCGCCAAGCTAGGATAATGAATAGGTACTGTTTAGATAGTCGTTAGAACTTTTTCCCACCTCGGATCCATGCAAACTCTGTCCACTCCGCCCGTCTCTAACTCCGACAACTCTGCTCACTCAGCCGAATTCGAGACCACGATTGTACGGCGCAAAACTCGTCCGGTACAAGTCGGCAATGTCACCATTGGCGGTGGTCATCCAGTAGTAGTGCAATCGATGATCAATGAAGACACCCTCGACATTGACGGCTCAGTAGCAGGCATCCGGCGACTACATGAAGCAGGCTGTGAAATCGTCCGTGTGACAGTACCTAGCATGGCCCATGCCAAGGCCTTAGCCACCATCAAAGCAAAGCTAAGTGAAACCTATCAAACCGTTCCACTGGTGGCCGATGTACATCACAACGGCATGAAAATTGCCTTAGAAGTCGCCAAGCATGTCGATAAAGTGCGCATCAATCCTGGTCTATACGTTTTTGAAAAACCAGAGGCAGATCGCACCGAATACACCCAAACTGAATTTGACAACATTGGCGCAAAAATTCGCCAGACCTTAGAGCCTTTAGTCATTTCCCTCCGCGATCAGGGCAAAGCCATGCGGATTGGTGTCAACCATGGCTCCTTGGCTGAGCGGATGCTCTTTACCTACGGCGACACCCCCGAAGGCATGGTGGAATCGGCCCTAGAATTTATTCGTATCTGTGAATCACTGTCGTTTTATAACATCGTAATTTCGCTAAAAGCCTCTCGCGTGCCGGTGATGCTCGCCGCCTACCGCCTGATGGTAAAGCGCATGGACGCCCTAGGGATGAACTATCCGCTGCATCTCGGTGTGACCGAAGCGGGAGACGGTGAATATGGACGGATCAAATCGACGGCGGGCATTGCCACCCTGCTGTCCATGGGTATTGGAGATACCATTCGAGTGTCTTTGACAGAAGCGCCCGAAAAAGAAATTCCGGTATGCTACAGCATTTTGCAAGCGCTAGGTCTACGCAAAACCATGGTGGAATATGTGGCCTGTCCCTCCTGTGGCCGCACCCTATTTAATTTAGAAGATGTTTTGCACAAAGTTCGTAATGCCACCAGTCACCTCACGGGTCTCGATATTGCCGTCATGGGCTGCATTGTCAATGGCCCCGGAGAAATGGCCGACGCTGACTACGGCTACGTAGGTAAGCAAGCCGGTACCATCGCGTTGTACCGTGGCCGTGAAGAAATCAAACGAGTTCCCGAAGCGCAAGGTGTAGAAGAGTTAATAAATTTAATTAAGGAAGATGGTCGCTGGGTAGAACCAGAAGACGGAGCGATCGCCAACCCGTCTACCGCTACGCTAGCCGCCGAGCCAACCACACCAGTTGGTGCCACTGCCTGATTGCCTGACTTCCCTACAGCCATACCACCAATCACTTAATAAACCGGCCTAATAACAGCAGCAATCGCTCGATTTTGCTTTAGGTTAAATATCCTGAAGCAAACATTTTGAGGCAAACATTCTGAGATAATTGGAGGCTAAGGTAACTCTTGCCCATCGAAGGTGACGAAATATTTGCTATGCATTTGCTATGCAAGTGTTGATGGATGCGCCTAATGGAAGCATCCCTAAATGGCCGTATTATTAGTCAATCAAAAGTCAATCAAAAGTCAATCAAAAGTCAATCAAA
>JAAUPS010000008.1 GCA_012033015.1 Phormidesmis sp. RL_2_1 | reverse complement strand
GGCGTTAGCTCAGGTCAAGATTCTTCTCCTGCAGCGTTTCAATCGGTGAAGGGTATTATGGGCGTTGGGAATATTACACCCGTGTTTCAGGCTATGTCGATTGGATTGAATCTGTTGTTGAATCTGGTGGTTGACATGGCCTTTAATCTGGTTTTGAATCTGGTTTTGAATCTGGTTATTATTCTGGCCTTTATTCTGGCCTTTATTCTGATTTTTAGTCTGGCCTACCAGATATACAACAGAATAAATAGAATAATCCAAATCACATCGACAAAGTGCCAATACAGCTCTACCGCTTCAACACCAAAATGGTTTTCGCTGGAGTAATGCCCCGGTTTGCGAGCCCGCCACAGCACCGCCAGCATCAGTAGCAGCCCGACAAATACGTGCAAACCATGGAAGCCCGTCAGCACATAAAAAGTACTGGCAAATAGATTTTCACGCAAACCAAATTCTAGGTTGGCATACTCATAGCCTTGACCTAACAAAAAGATTAACCCCATGATGGCGGTAATCGTAAACCAAGTCGTAACACCACCCACATTGTTATTTTTGACCGCAGTATCTGCTTTGTGGATCACAAAGCTACTGGAGATAAGAATCAGTGAGTTAATTCCCGGCAGCAAAATTTCTAGC
The DNA here is from genome assembly GCA_012033015.1 of Phormidesmis sp. RL_2_1. GTDB lineage: Bacteria > Cyanobacteriota > Cyanobacteriia > Phormidesmidales > Phormidesmidaceae > Phormidesmis. Next base: position 54,886 of record JAAUPS010000008.1, on the reverse strand, counting down.
TCCGGGGTGCCCGCAGGCGGCCACTCAGGAGCGACTAGCCGAAAGGTAATATAGGCGATGAACAGCCCCATAAAGAGCATACTTTCAGCACATAGAAAGACCAAAATCCCAAACATCCGATGGTCAGGATGCTCTTCATGATGGCTAGCTGCGCTTTCCTGGGCGATATTGAGGGTGCCCTGGGCGGTATCGATAGAACCTTGCATAGTTGAAGTTAGGGAGAGATCAAGAAGTAGAGCAAAAGAACTAAGGCTGGAAAAAATGACCTGAAAAAATGACCTGAAAAAACTGGGCTCAGAGCCAGACTAAACTGCGGATGCTGGCACAGCGTGCTCGTACAGCTCAGCCGGATCTTCTTCGGCGGTATAGCCCAATCCGTAGTCATAAGGCCCCGTTTTCAGCACGGGTAATTCTTCAAAGTTTTCAATATGAGGCGGTGAGAGCGTCTGCCACTCCAGCGTCAAAGCTCGCCAGGGGTTGGCTGGTGCCTTCGGCCCATAGCGCCAAGACCATACGGCATTGATTAAAAAAGGAATGGTCGAAACAGCCATGATGTACGAACCGATAGTAGCCAACACATTGAGATCGGTAAATTGTGGATCGTACAGGGCAATACGGCGATTCATGCCCATCAGGCCCAGCTCGTGCATCGGCATAAAGGTGAGATTCATACCGATAAAAGTAAGGGTGAAGTGAATTTTTCCCCAAAACTCATTCATCATGTGGCCGGTCATTTTTGGAAACCAGTGGTACACCGCCATGAATATACCGAAAACGGAAGCGCCAAACAGCACATAGTGAAAGTGTGCAACGACAAAGTAAGTGTCGTGAACGTGAATATCAAAAGGGACGGCTGCTAGCATGACGCCGCTGATACCGCCGATTAAAAAGAGCGCGATAAAGCCAAAAGCAAATAGCATGGCGCTGGTGAAGGCGATTTTGCCGCGCCAGAGTGTAGCCACCCAGCCGAATACTTTAATACCTGTAGGAACGGCAATCACCATGGTGGTGATCATAAAGAACATGCGTAACCAGGGTGGGGTGCCGCTGGTAAACATGTGATGCGCCCATACAATCAGGCCCAAAAAGCTGATTACAATGGAGGAATAGGCGATCGCCCGATAGCCAAAAATCGGCTTGCGCGCATGTACTGACACCACCTCACTAATTGCCCCAAACAGCGGCAGCACAAAAATATAAACCGCCGGGTGAGAGTAAAACCAGAACATATGCTGATACACCACCGGGTTACCACCGCCTGTGGGGTTAAAAAATGCTGTGCCTGCGAGCAAATCAAAGGCTAGCAAAATCAATGCCCCGGCCAGCACCGGTGTACTGATCAAAATCAGCAAAGACGTGGCAATCATCGCCCAGCAAAAGAGCGGCATGTCGGTTAGCGACATACTGGGCACTCGCATTTTTAAGATAGTGACCAAAAAGTTGAGCCCGCCCAAAATGGACGCGGTGCCACCAACCAAAATGCTCATAATCCAGATGCCTTCACCCACCGCCCCAGTCGTTAAACTCAGTGGTGGATAAGATGTCCAACCCGCTTGGGCGGGCTCAAAGAAAAAGCTGCTGATCAGCAGTAAACCAGAAGGGGGGATCATCCAGAATGCGATCGCATTCAACCTCGGAAACGCCATATCCCGCGCCCCAATCATCAATGGAATGAGATAATTAGCCAGCCCTGCACCTGCTGGCACAATCCACAAAAACAACATCACTGTGCCGTGCAGCGTCAGCATTCCGTTGTACACATCCGGCGTCACCAAATCAGGTGCAGGCGTAGCCAACTCAGTACGCATGACAGTAGCCAGCGCTCCCCCAATCCAAATAAAAGAAGAAATGACCGTTACCAAATACTGAATACCAATCACCTTATGATCGGTACAGAACGTAAAATAGTCAGTCCATTTGCGCTCATTGCCCAAGAGCATGGGCACATCTGAGGTCGGTGTCGTTGCTTCAGAAGTTACTGTCATTATTGTTGTTGCTAGAGTGTTGTTGCTAAAGACCGTTACTGTTAGAGGCAAAACCAGGGGCAAAACCAGAGGCAAAATTATCAAGCCATGACATCAGCCATGATCAAACAGCTACTGAGCATGACTGTGCCCAGACAACGCCGCCAAGCGCTCAGGCGCAACGGCCAACTGCATCGGCTCAACAAATGTATTTAAGTACTCAGCTTCAGTGCGATCTGCAGGCGCTTTCGGCAAATGCGCAATAGTGGTATCGCCTGCGGCCATAGCCGTCACGCGGCTATCGACCCAACTGGCATAGTCCTCAGCAGAGTGAACAATGATCTGGGTACGCATCCCCCCATGATAGGGACCGCACAGCTCAGCACACACAACCGGGTAAGTGCCTTCTTTAATGGCATTAAACACCAGCTTCGTTTCTTGCCCAGGAATCATGTCTTGCTTAATGCGAAACTCAGGCATCCAAAAGGCGTGCAGCACATCTTGAGCATTGAGATTGAGCTCTACAGGCGTATTCACGGGCACATGCAGTTCCCCATCAACGATACCGTTGGGATAGTTAAAAATAAAGGCATACTGCAAGCCCTGTACCTCAACAGACAATAGAGCAGCCATATCCTGTCCGGGGCTAATGCCCATACCTGCATTAGCATCGGCCAGCAAAGGCGATCCCCCTTCACCAGGCGCGTAGGCAACCTGTATGCCGTCCATCTGGCTATCCATTTGATCAGACTGGGCTTGATCAGGCTGGGCTTGATCAGACTGGGCAGCCATCTGAGCCGCCATCTGAACCGCAGGCGTATCAGCCGGAGCCATGCTGTGGTTCATCAAATCGAGCCCACCCATACGGGTGTAAATGTCAAAGCTGTAAATCGAGATGCCCAGCACAATCACCGCTGGGATCGCCGTCCAAACGATCTCTAAAGGAATATTGCCTTCTAAATGTTCGCCATCGCCCATGTCGTCCTTTTGGCGGCGAAAGCGAAAGGCCGCAATGACCAACGCCCCTTCCACCAATAAAAACAAACCAAAGCCGATGGTCATCATGGTATTGAACAAACCATCAACTAGCTCAGCTTCAGCAGAGGCTGCTACCGGCATCAGGCCATGATTTTGGCCATACCAAAGGCTTGCTAAGGTAACAAAAATACCTACCAAAAGAGTCAGAATCGAACTGGGAATGTTCACAGTATTCACTGCAGATCTAAACAGATCTGTTGCTTACATTTACGATACATTTACGGCGAGAACAATCAGCATACACAGAGAGTCAATTATCTTCACACTTCCCTGGATATTGCTTATATAAGGTAGCGCTCTTTTGGGAGATATGAACATTTTTTTAAGCCATGTTTGAGGCTTTAACATTTTCTCTAGGTTCTCTACAGAAAATCTTTGGAAATGCTCTTTAGAAATGCTCTTTAAAAATATTCTTTAGAAATGCTCTTTGGAAATGCTTTTAGAAGGGCCTTTAACTTTCTGTTGATTAAGGCGATTAAGGCGTTAGATTAAGGCGTTAATTGAGTATTTTATGCATCGCCCGTTAGCCATACCGCAAAAGCTTACCCATGAGATGTATATAGCGATACTTTGATCTTTAAGCCTTAATCTTTAAGGCATTCTGGCCATGGCTTTCAAAGCAATATCTGCAGACCATACACAGCGGTTAAGCAGCCTGCAAAAGCCTGTAGGAAGCCATTTACAGGCCATTCAAAGTTTCAAACGGGTGAAGCCATCCGAGCACAAAAGTCAGACCAAATGCTTAGACATTCTTAAAGAGATTCTCACAAATATTTCGACAGATTGTTAAGCAACATTAAGCAAAAGCAGACTATCGAAAGAAAATGTCTACAACGAAAGAATAATTGTGATTTGCGCGCTATATTTTCACCCAGAGAAGATTTTGCGAGGTCAAGATAACGCCAAGAAACCCAACTGCGCGAATTGAATGCGAATGAAAGAACAAAAAGTAAAACAAACCTTAAGAGCTGAATATCATTCATTTCTTCGGTAAATTTTATCTCTTCTAACCATTTCTCCTATGACAAATTCTAGTTTTTCTCACACGCCTTTGTCCCAGCCTCTTTCTATGCAATCAGGTGAGCATTGGGCAGGATCTTCCCAGTCCAGCTCTGGGCCAGTAGCTGGGCCAGTTACTGGGCCAATGCCTGAGCAAGTGGCTGCCCAGCAGCTTATTCGGCGGTGGGTTTGGAAAATGGCGATCGCAACCCTTTTGCTCATGGCCGTCGGCAGCGCCACCCGCGTCATGAATGCCGGTCTTGCCTGCCCTGACTGGCCCCTGTGCTACGGTCAGCTCGTGCCCACCGCCCAAATGAATCTGCAAGTGTTTCTAGAATGGTTTCACCGTCTAGACAGCGTCCTTGATTGGGCTGATGGCCATTGGGCTGGTGGGGCTGAGCGGTTGGTATCGGCGCTCATTGCCTGCTTGGCTCCCTTGGGCCTCTCTGGGCGCACTGTTTCTCATCTTGGTGCAAGGTCTGCTCGGCGGCCTCACCGTCATTGAGCTGCTGCGATTTGACATTGTCACCGCTCACCTTGGGACAGCACTGCTGTTTTTCTGCACCCTGCTAGTCATGGGCACAGCGCTCATGCCCTACCAACCCACAGGCAATACGGGTAAGCTGCCGTGGATTGGCTTAGCCGCTGCCCTATTGGTTTACAGCCAAAGTATTATCGGTGGCCTAGTCGGCTCTCGCTGGGCAGCGCATTTGTGCTTTGGAACGGCGGATTTGTGCAGTGTCATGAATGCCCATATCGCAGGTGTCGTTCCGCCAACGCTCACCGTCTTGTACTTGGTTGTCAGCGTATGGCGCACCCCAGCGCTGAGTCAGTGGCTGCGCAGCTTGGCCAATGCAGCCGGACTGCTTGTCCTCCTGCAAATTGCCCTCGGTGTGGCCACGTTTAAGCTCAGGCTGCAGGTAGAGCCTTTGACCGTTTGCCATCAGCTCATTGGCGCTACGCTTTTGGGTTGCTTGGTTGGTTTTACGGTGCTGGCCCTGCGCGACTTGCGCGCGCAGCCAATCCCTGTGCCTACCGCGCCTTAATCTTTTCTATGCCTTTCTATGCCTTTCTATGCCTTGATGCCAATGCCCTAACGCTTCACCTGCACATTGCAATCTATCCGCTGCTCCCCTTTCATCTGGCTGATTTATTTAGCCCCATCTTGTTGAACCTTTTGAGATAAGCAATATCGATTATTATGCAAACTTCTTCCACCTGGGCTTCACGCCAACACCATGACAACTTTAGTGAAGTGTTGCGCAGCTATTGGCAACTCACCAAGCCTCGCATTATTCCCCTGCTGTTGATTGAGACGGCCGCTGGCATGTGGGTCGCAGGCCAAGGCCGGGTCAGCCCACTGCTACTCCTGGTGACGTTATTGAGTGGCACACTGGCGGCGGCCTCGGCGCAAACGATCAACTGCATCTATGATCGCGACATTGATTACGACATGGAGCGCACCCGCCATCGGCCTATTCCTTCAGGGCGTATCCAGCCCAAAGATGCGCTATTGTTTGCGCTGGTGATGGCGGTGATGTCTTTTGCACTGCTAGCCGGATTTGCCAATTGGCTGAGTGCGGCGCTAGCGATGCTGGGCATTGCTGTGTATGTCGGCGTCTATACCACTTGGTTAAAGCGCACTTCGCCGCAAAATATTGTCATTGGTGGCGCTGCTGGAGCCATTCCGCCCTTGGTGGGCTGGGCAGCGGTGACCAATGAGCTAACCTTGGCCGCATGGGTAATTTTTGCGATTGTCTTTGTGTGGACACCGCCTCACTTTTGGGCGTTGGCCATGCTGATTCAAGATGATTATGCCAAAGTAAATGTACCGATGATGCCCGTGGTGGTCGGCAATCAGGCAACCGCTCGTCAAATTTGGCGCTACACCGTCGGGTTGGTGCCTTTGACGTTGCTATTGGTGTATCCCTTGGGCGTATGTGGGGCAGTATATGCAGTTGGCGCAGCAGCCCTAGGCTACGTTTTTCTTTCAAAAGGCTTGGCAGCTCAGCCATCACTATGATGATCTCGACTTGGCCCGTGACACTTTCAAATATTCCATTCTCTACATGATGGTGCTCTCGGTGATGATGGTGATAGATTCGCTGCCGGTCGTCCGGTATGGCATGGCTGCACTCGCGAGCAGTATGCAGTCCATGATGGCCGCAATCCCGATGCTGGGTTAGCCCCCTAGCGGCTGGCTTAAAAGATTGCCCCAGAGATTATCCTAGAGATTACCCCAGAGATTACCCCAGATAGAACAGCCGCTATTAAGATAGTAAGCAGTCTCTTGCTAAAGGTGAGCTATGGCCCCCGCTGTTTTGGTGGAAAATCTTAAAAAGTCTTATGGCGATGTCGCCGCCGTCAAAGATGTTTCTTTCACCATCGAATCTGGAGAGATTTTTGGACTGTTAGGGCCAAATGGCGCGGGTAAAACAACCACCATTCGCTGTTTGTGCACGCTCATGACGCCTGATGCAGGCATATTGACACTCAACGGTATTTCGGTACTGGCCAACCCTCGGGCTGCAAGGCAAATGTTGGGCTATATTGCCCAAGAGGTCGCCTTGGATAAAGTGCTCACCGGGCGCGAACTGCTGGAATTGCAGGCGGCGATTTATCATTTGCCGAAGGCGGCGGCCAAAGCTCGCATTGAGCAAATGCTAGATCTTTTAGAAATTGCAGATCTTGCTGATAAAAAGACAGGCACCTATTCTGGCGGCCAAAAAAAACGGTTAGATCTGGCGGCAGGACTGCTCCATCAGCCCGCTGTGCTGGTGTTAGATGAACCCACGGTAGGGCTCGATATTGAGAGCCGCACGGCAGTGTGGAAATTTTTACGGCAGTTGCGCGAACAGGGCACCACCATTTTGCTCACCAGCCACTATTTAGAAGAAGTCGATATGCTGGCCAATCGGGTGGCAATTATTGATGCGGGGAAGGTGATTTCGACAGGCACACCGGCAGATTTAAAAGCTGAGGTGGGTGGCGATCGCATCACATTGCGCATTCGCGAATTTACCACCGCGCCTGAGGCCAACCGCGCCCGCGACCTCCTTGCCGCCCTGCCCAATGTCCAAGAAGTGATCGTCAATAGCGCCCAAGGCAATTCTTTAAACCTTGTTGTCGATCAACAGTCTGACGCCCTCTCTGCCGTTCAAGTCGCCCTTAAAGCAGCCGATTTACCCACCTTTGGCATTTCCCAATCCCAACCGAGCCTAGACGATGTGTACCTAGCCGCTACCGGACGCACCCTGATGGACGCTGAAATGGCTGCTGTTGGCACCCGCGACATCAAAAAAGAGAAAAAGCAAAGTATGCGATAGCCGCTCAAGAAAAATAAGCATCACAACATGACCATCACAACATGACCATCACAACATGACCATCACAACAATCGAGCGCCAGCTTTTAACGAGGTAGATTACTCCGACAGGCGCATACCCGATAGGCACATACCCGATAGGCACATACCATGGCCAAGCCCGAAACTAAAGCGAACAACACTGCACCGCAGATAGGGTTCAATGCATCTCTTGAGGCACCTTTCGAGACCCAGGCCGATCCCCCCCATCCGTCAGTTGTGATTCCCTATCGGTTGTCCCATGCTGCCCTGGAATATTTAACTTCGCTTAGTTTCCGGCAGCACAGCTTAGAAGCCTATTTGAACGATATTGCCAGGGGCGTTTCGGAACTCATTACGGTGGACTGGTCGGTGGTGACGCTAAATCTGGGTGAATTTAACCAAGTTTTAGCCAGTAGTGTAGATCTCGGAGATACCCCCAATGAGCCCTATCCGCTCCATGGCGAAGTCGCCCAGACCGTGGTGCAAACAGGCTGTTCGCTAACGGTTGCCGACAGCCAAAAGACACCTGAGTATGGTCGCACCCCAGACGGCTATCGGGCCTATTTAGGTGTGCCCTTGCGATCGCCCACGGGCAACCTGCTAGGAACCATCTGTTGTTTTCATAAAACACCCCGCGAGTTCAATGCAGAAGAAGTCAGATGCGCTGAACTTTTTGCAGAAAGGGCCACAACAGCCATTGATAATTTTCAGCTTTACCAAAAGCAGTTGAAGTTTAATGAAACCCTAGAGGCGGAAGTTGCCAAACGCACCGCAGAACTGCACTCAGCCCAAGCTCAACTCATTGAAAAAGAACGGCTAGCGGCAATTGGCGAATTTACCGCGATGATTGTACATGAAATTCGCAATCCTCTGACCACCATTGGCATGGGACTGCAAGCCCTGCAAAGTTTAGAGCTATCAGAACGCAATCGCCAACGGCTGCTGTTGGCCGCTGAAGAAGAACTGCGGCTAAAAACGCTGCTCAACGAAATTTTGCAATATGCTAAACCACAGGTGTTGGAGACTGCGCCCCTTGAGATCCATCAGTTGGTGCAAGATGTGGTGGCGGCGCTAGACGATCAGCCCAGTATTCAAGAGCGTTTTCTCAAAATCCAAACAGCCCCGCTGCCGTCAAATCTGCCGTCAAATCTGCCGTCAAATTTGCCGCCAAATCTGCCGCTGATGGTGATGGGCGATCGCAACAAGCTCAAGCAAGTATTGATCAACCTGATCAGCAATGCCTGCGAAGCAGTCAATCCGGGCGACGACGTTACGATTACGATCTCCAGACAGCCAGCAGCGCCTCATACCACGCCCTGCATTCAAATAGCCATTCACAATGGCGGCGATCCCATTCCGGCAGACGTCCTCCCACGCCTAACCGATCCGTTTTTTTCAACCAAATCATCAGGCAATGGCCTAGGTTTAGCAATTGTCAAACGGATTGTAGAAGCCCATGGGGGTATGCTCTCATTTCACTCGACACCAGAATTAGGCACCACTGCTACTGTTGTGCTGCCCGAGTCTGCTGGCTAGGGCTATCTGGCTAGGACTATCTGGCTAGGGCTATCTGGCTAGGGCCATAAACTAAACCCCATTACCAACTAAGCCATCCCATAAAGTGACGGTACGGTCAGTCGGGTCTTGCCATCGTCAGCGCGATGGGTCAAATCCATCAGCAGTTGGGCATACACCCCTTCTTGCATACCGGGGGCGCTCTCTTTTCCGGCATCGATGCAGTTCACCCAGTGATTCACCACGCGGATAAAAGGCGCAATCCGCCCGTCGGTGTACACTTTGGGAAACTGAAATTGCTCCGGGGTGGGAATCTCTTGAAGTTCAGCGCCCTGCTCACTGGCAAAAACCTTAAACCCATTGACATAGTCACTTTGGCTAGAGTTGCCAATCACCAGCGTCCCTTTATCGCCATACACCTCTATCCAGTGGCCGCGTCCGGCGTAGCTCACCGCGCTCAGGGTGATTTGGCACAGGGTATTGTCGGCAAGCGTCAGCGCGATCGCACACACATCATCCGAATCAACCGGCTTCATCTCCCCGGTTTGGGCGTCAGGCCGCTGGGCAATAGCCGTACTCAGCGTCGCCCCAATTTCAGCCGCAGGGCCAAATAGCCAGTTCACATAGTCAAAAGTATGGGAGCCAATAGAGCCCAGTGCCCCGCCCCCAAGTCTCTTTTGGGCATACCAGTTCCAAGCGCGCTGCGGATTGGCCCGACTAGAAGCCAACCAGTCAATTTTGATCAGCCGCTTTTGACCGACAATGCCTTGGCTGAGCAGCGCTGCAAAATGTTGCCACGCCGGAATATAGCGAAATTCAAAGTCAGGGGTAATCATCACCTGATGTTCGGCGGCTAGCTGCTGCAGGTGTTTGGCCTCACCGACTGAGCGAGTGACGGGCTTTTCCAACAGCAGATGTTTGCCTGCTTGAATAATCTCGCAGGCCATATCGTAATGGGCAAACGGTGGCGTCGCCAAAGTCACTGCCTGCACAGCATCATAGGCCAAAATATCGGCAAGGCGATCGCTGGCAAAACCAATACCGCAGCTATCGGCCACCTGTTGGGCTTTGGTGCGATCGCCATTCCATACAGCCACAACCTCAGTCCGATGATGGGCCTGCAACCCTGGAATATGCACCTTTTGGCCAAAGCCAGTGCCGACAACCGCCACCCCTATTTTTGCCGCACCCGTTGGTGCCATACCTGCTTTTGTCGCACCCGTTTGTGCCATCATCAGCCCCCCTTTGACGCCTACCTTATACCAGCCTACAAGCAACAGGGGGCCTCTAGTCGCTCACTTTTTTCTATACTAAAAGAATGAATAAAACTGCACAAATTCTATCCGCCATCCCCGGCAATCCTTGGGTAGGTCTCCAAAAAGCCGATCAGCGATGGCGCATTTACCAGTCCGGCCAAGGCAGCATCTCGCCAGTGATTGTCGAACAGCCCACGGGGTTAGATACCGTGACATTTGATGTCGCCATTTGTGGGGGAACGCTAGGGATTTTGCTAGGCGCAGCGCTAGCCGCAAAAGGGTGGCGAGTAGCGCTGCTAGAGCGCGGTAAACTGCAAGGACGCGCTCAAGAATGGAATATTTCGCGGCGTGAACTAGAAACTTTTATCCGGTTAGAACTGTTAAGTGAGGCCCAACTCGCTGAAGCGATCGCCTCGCAATACAACCCTGCCCGCATTACCTTTCATCGTGACAAAGCGCAAACAGCCCAAGAGCTTTGGGTCACAGATGTGCTCAATGTTGGTGTAGATCCGCTGTATTTGCTCGAAGCACTCAAGCAAAAGTTTTTAGCCAGCGGCGGCACCCTGCTAGAACAGACACCGTTTCGCTCAGCCACAGTGCACCCTAACGGCGTTAGCATTCAAACAGGCCCTAGCCTTAAAACAACAGATCCAGCCCAACCATCAACTCAACCATCGCCCCAACCCATTACTGCACGCTTACTGATTGACGCCATGGGCCACTTTTCGCCGATGGTGCAGCAAGCTCGCCAGGGCAAGCCGCCAGATGCTGTCTGCATGGTAGTTGGCACTTGTGCCACAGGTTACGACAACAATACAACTGGCGATCTGATCGCTTCTTTTACCCCAATCAAAAACCAGTGCCAATACTTTTGGGAGGCATTTCCGGCCCGCGATGGCCGCACCACCTATCTATTCACCTATCTAGATGCCCATCCTAGCCGACCGAGTCTAGAAAGTTTGTTTGAAGATTATTTCTCTCTTTTACCCCAGTATCAAAATATTTCTCTCGATCAGCTCACGTTTATTCGTGCGCTTTTCGGCTTTTTTCCTTGCTACAAAGACAGCCCGCTGAGATATCCCTGGAACCGTACTCTGGCTGTTGGCGACAGCAGCGGCAGTCAATCACCGCTGAGTTTTGGTGGCTTTGGGGCGATGGTGCGCCATTTAGAACGGCTAAGCCAAGGCATTGATGACGCCCTCAGCGCTGATTTGTTAGACAGCAAAGCCCTAGCCCAGCTCCAGCCCTATCAGCCCAATCTTTCGGTGACTTGGCTGTTTCAAAAATCGATGAGTGTTGGCATCAACCAAACCCTAGCACCCAACAAAATCAACGATGTGCTGTCCACCATTTTTGCGGATATGGCCGCCCTTGGCGATGATGTTTTGCGCCCATTTTTACAAGATGTGGTGCAGTTTCCGGCACTGGCCAAAACCATGCTTCGCACTGCCCTACGCCATCCGGCCTTAGTGGCCAGCATTTTGCCCCAAGTAGGCATGAGCGCTGTAGTGAGCTGGCTAGGCCATTTTGTCAGTTTGGGTCGTTACAGTCTGCTCCATACCATGGAAAGCACCGTTGATACGCGCAAAACCTCGGATCAAGAGCAATATTATGCTGACCGCAGGCGTGATGCTTTAAAGTACGGGTCTGGCAGTGATTATGATTAGCCCTGAGCGCGATTAGCCCTAAGCACAAGTCAGTAAATCGGCAAAAATATAGCGTGTGTCGGATGCATTCAGTACATACGCAAATCTGTTATCACCCATGTTAAACCATCGTCCAATTAAATGCATTTTGGAAGTCAGCAAGCGCTTGATCATACTTATGGAACAGCAGATAGGTCTCACCACGATGAGCGATCGCCCACTGGTACTCTCCGTTCAACTCAATTACTCGGTCAAAATCTGACAACTGTTGCTAGATGAATGGCAGGAAACGCTACAAACCGACCCAGATCTTGCACTACAAAAGCTAGGCCAAATTCGACAGCAGTATCGCGAAATGCTGCTGTCGAATCAGGTGGATATTCAAGCCTATCTGGAGCTGGTAGAATTGACTCTGATATCTGTCATGACACTTGCCCCGAAGCAGCGTAAGCAGATAGATATTGCGGAACTCGTCAGCGCTGAATAGCGCGATCGCAGGTATGGTTCAAGCGAGGGTAACACTTTCAGATCATGATTAAAGCCTGTGCCTCAATCTCAGCAGGCATTGCTGAGTTCTGATTGCTGAGGAGCAGTGTTACCTAAAATCAGTCGGTTTTGATCTCAATCGTCATGGGTTAGACTCCCTCCCTTGTCATTGCCATGGCGTCCCCTGATTTTTCTCTGTCCCGTATATTAATGCACTACCGCCATTTCCATGCATAACAGATAATTAGCACAAGAAGAATAACTTCCACAACAGCGCCAAACGCCATATGTATCCAAGCCTCACCTACCAAATTGAACAATGTATAAGGAATATAAACCGTAGCCACGATTATGTTTGTCCAACGATTTACTTTAGCTGACAAGGCGATAGAAAGGAAAATCATCAGAGCTGGGATTGTTACCGAAACCAGTCCTATCAATAGACTGACTTGTGTAATGTCAAATACAAACATTTTCCCTGCCAGCATATCCTCTAGGGAGCCTGGCATAAATAAGTGGAAATAATCTACATAGATGTAGAGGAACATAAAACTTGCCCACAGTGCTGCAAGCTTCATATTGACCCTGATGTCTTCCAATACTTTTTGGGGTGTTTTTCGTACGTTCATATCAATTATCCATTACGAGTGTGAATCAGAATACGGGTACCGAATGCATCCGGTACACACGCGTCGCTTAGCCTGTTGTCACATAGAGGCTTCAGCCAGCGTGCTGTACCTCAGCCAAGCGACCAAAGCGATATTGCTTACGAGATTCCCAAAACAATCGCCGCTAAGCCTTCGCCAACCTGCCTAACTACAGCCGTTTCAAGGTTCGACAAAACAACAACTGTGAGTTTCTCTGTTGGATAGTATGCCAAGGCGCTGGCAAATCCGCTGAGCCCGCCTAGGTGATGAATGCGCGATCGCTCCAAATGAGTATCTAGCGCTAGCCCATAGCCATAACAAGTATCAGAACTCTCCTCTAGGTTGATCGGCACAGCAGGCGTGAACATTGTTTCTCTAGCCGCTCTGCTCAAAATGCTTTGATCTGCAACTTCGCTATACAGCCACTGATTCCATTGAGCGAGATCTTCTACTGTTGAATACAGTCCGCCTGCTCCTTGGGCAATGCTCAGATCGAACGGGCTAGCTTGCAGGTAGATATTATCCCCAAGCGGTAAATATCCCTGTGCTAGATGAGGAATGACAGCTAGCGGAACTTCATGACCTGTGTTGCGCAGGGCTAAAGGGTCTAAAACGTTTGTCTGAAGATAGTCTGCGTAGGATTGCTGTGAGACAACTTCAATAATTTGAGCGAGTAGAACATAGCCCGAGTTGCAATATTTAAACTTTTCTCCGGGTGAAAATTCAAGCGGTCGCTCTTTGAAGCGATTCGTTAGCTGACTTAGAGTCGTTGGTCGCTGCATCCACTCTAGAAAATCTGGAAAGGCTTCAGGATCTATATATTCAGAAATGCCAGAGGTGTGTGTGAGAAGATGGTGGACTGTGATTTTCTTGCCTTGAGGATAGTTGGGCAAGTATGCCGAGAGGGGAGATTGTACGTTTAACAATCCTCTCTCTTGTAGCTGTAGGATAGAGACTGCCGTAAATTGCTTGGTCAGTGAACCGATCCGAAACTTGGTTTGAGCGTGATTGGGCACTTCATGCTCTCGGTTGGCCTGCCCGTAGCTGCGAGTGATTGTGCCTTCTTTGGGATGAGCGATCGCAACACTTCCTGAAAATTGACCCGCTTGAGCATGGGTATTCAGATAGGCATCGATCGGATTGATTCGCTGGGAGAAAGGCTCATTCAACACCTCTGTTGTCAGCGATTTAGCTGTTGAATGAGTAGCAAAAGTCATTGTCATACTGGCTTCCTAGTGAGTTGATTATTCTCTCAATTTAAGAAAACTGTGAGGAGATCTCTATAGCAGAACGTCATTAAAATACGTGACGCCTGTCATCGGACGGTTGCGTATCGTATATTGTTTATCTCGCCAAGGTCAGCAGAACTGTAGGGATATTCGGCCTTTACTGCTGGGGTAAAAAGAGTTGCGATCGCCACAAACGAAAAAACCAAACAGTGCAAGTTTGTCAGACCAATTGGTAGCTGACGAGCGTCATTCTAATTTGCCAACTAATTTGCCAAACAACCTCAAATCTGGATGACGGCTTTACCACGCACCTGCCTTTGCTCAAGCTGGCGAATGGCCATAGGTACCTCGCTCAGCGCGTAGGTACGATCGATAAAAGGCTTAATCTTGCCCGCTTCTATCAACTCCTTGAGAAAGAGTAAGTCGGCCTGATTTGGTTTGACGATAAAAGACTTGATTTGGCGGCGGTGAGGCTTGGAAAACCAAAGAGACAACAGCATTGCCTGAAATAAACGCGCCGTAGAGCCACCGATCAAAACGTAGGTGCCTTCAGGTTTCAAGATAGAGAAATAGTCAAAAACTGAGCGGTAAGCCGCCGCATCCACAATGAGGTCGTAGGACTGGCCGGTTTGGGTGATATCTGTTTTTGTATAGTCGAGGATGTGATCGGGATGGAGCGATCGCACCATATCCACCTTACGCGTACTACAAACAGCCGTTACCTCAGCGCCTAGCGCTTTGGCGATTTGCACCGCAAATGAACCCACACCGCCCGACGCGCCGTTGACCAAAACGCGCTGCTGTGGCCGTAGTTGCCCTTGGTCGCGCAAGGCTTGCAAGGCCGTCATCGCCGCCCCCGGAATGGCCGCCGCCTGTTCAAGGGTGAGCGCTGTCGGCTTGGGCGCTAGCGCTACCGCCGGGACGCAGACATACTCAGCAAAAGCGCCAAATCCATAGTCAGAAATATCTCCATACACCTCATCGCCTGAGCAAAACTGAATAACGTTTTTGCCCACCGCTTCCACTCGTCCGGCAATATCAAAGCCCAGCGTTTTAATCTTGGGCTTTAGCAATCCGCCAAACATGGGCCGCGCCAAAAACGGATCGCCTTTCATCAAATGCCAATCGCCCGCATTCACAGAAGCCGCCTTTACCTTCACCAACACGCCATCATCATCGCAGATGGGCATGGCCACCTCTGCCAACCGTAAAACATCTGCGGGGCCATACTCAGACTGAACAATTGCTTTCATTTTGCAAGCCTATATTACTTGAGCTGTTACTTGAGCTTTTTTAACTTACGGTGTAAGTTTAACATACACCGTAAGTCTGTCAAGATGGTCAATGAATTGGCCCCTCATAAAATAGCTTGGGTGCGATCTGTGGCGATAACGATAACAATTTTTCCATGACAAAGACGAATTCTTCAGCTTCTAAGTCCCGCGTTCCTTTAAGCAAAAAGAGAATATTAAAAACGGCGATGCGTCTGGCTGACGACAGCGGTATCGAGTCACTCTCCATGCGAAAAGTGGCTCAGGCGCTAGGGGTTAAAGCCATGTCGTTGTACAACCATGTAGCCAACAAAGACGACATGCTCGATGGCATTGTCGATATTGTCGTTAGTGAAATTGAGGTGCCCGATCTGAGCGTAGACTGGAAAACTGCCATGCGACAACGGGCTATTTCCGCTCATGAGGTACTGCTGCGTCATCCCTGGGCGAGTCTGCCGATGGTCTCTCGCATTAATGTAGGCCCGGCGATGTTGCGCTATGTGGATGCTACGCTGGGCTGTTTGTTGGAGGCTGGATTTTCGAGCGAACTGGCCGACCGCGCTTGGAACGCGATGGATAGCCACATCTATGGATTTACGCTGCAGGAGCTAAACTTTCCGATAGCGGCCTCAGAATATTCTG
This sequence comes from Phormidesmis sp. RL_2_1, assembly GCA_012033015.1. Taxonomy (GTDB): domain Bacteria; phylum Cyanobacteriota; class Cyanobacteriia; order Phormidesmidales; family Phormidesmidaceae; genus Phormidesmis. The sequence continues at coordinate 38,847 of JAAUPS010000008.1, read as the reverse complement.
CGACCGCTGCGGCTTATCTCCCAATGATTCCGGCTGATCGATATCCCTACATGCATAGGCTGAGCGTTCAAGTCGCAGCAGGCCACTATGACGGCATTGCCCAGTTTGAGTTTGGCCTAGAACTAATTCTAGAAGGGTTAGATAGATGCCGAAATATGGGCTAGTCCGGCTGGTTGGCTACTAGATTTGGGATAGCTTTGGGATAGCTTTGGGATAGCTTTGGTCGCTTGGCTGAGGTTCGCTCTAAAGTATCACCCTCTCCTGAACCACGCCAAAAACAGCCCTATCGGCGCTGAAATAAGCCCAGCACAAACACATAGCCATAGCCAGCTAAAAACATCAACAGAAACGGCAGCGATAAATAGTGGGTGTAATAAAGCGCAAAGAGAATAGTGACTAACAGATACAACAGCATCATCACTTCCAGACACAGCACCCAGGTCTTAGCACCTCGATATTTTTTGTTCGTCCAAATTTCAGAATTTTGAATAATGCCATGCTTAGGGGTGCGGATAAACTCTGTACCGGTGCGTATCAAACCATCGCATACCGCTAGCGATTGATTCAGGCTCAAGCCCACGCCCACGCTCATGAGCAAAACCAATTGGCCGCTCAATTGCCAGCCAGAGAGCGGCCCAGCCTGCGCCCGCTGCGACACCCAATAAAACCCCACTAAATTTAGCGTGGTGCACACAAAAATTGGAAAATAAATCAGAAAATTATACGGCCAGGAATGCTGGGCCACATAGATTTGGTAGGGTAAAGACAATAAGACTAAAGCCAGCAACAACAGATAGCTAAAGTTATTGGTCAAATGCAGCAGGGCCTCCACCTTTACATGTAGCGGTAGTTTGGCACGAAATACCCTAGCCAGCAGCTTTTTGGCAACCTGACTGGCCCCTTTGGCCCAGCGAAATTGCTGCGACTTAAACGAATTCATCTCCATGGGCAACTCAGCTGGCACCACCACATGGGGCAGATACACACACTGCCATCCCTGCAGTTGCGCCCGGTAGGACAAGTCGAGATCCTCGGTAACTGTGGTATGTTGCCAGCCACCGGCTGCTTCAATGGCGCGAACTCGCCAGATACCAGCAGTGCCATTAAAGTTAAAAAAACAGCCCGACCGATTGCGGGCCATTTGCTCAATGACAAAATGTCCATCTAGCATCAGGGCCTGCACTTGGGTGAGCAGCGAGTATCGTCGATTGATATGCGTCCAGCGGCCCTGTACCATACCCACAGCGGGGTCGCTAAAGTAATCGACCATTTGCAACAAAATGCTAGCACTGGGGATAAAGTCCGCATCCAGAATCATCACCAACTCCCCTGTCGCTTGCTTTAAACCCTGGGCGAGCGCGCCAGCTTTAAACCCCTGGCGGTTCGTTCGGTGAAGGTAGTCAATATTAAAACCGTTCTGTTGGAGCTTGCGAACCTGTTGCTGACAAATCTGTTGAGTTTCGTCGGTAGAGTCGTCCAGCACCTGGATTTGCAACTTTTCGGGGGGATAGTTAAATTGCGCGATCGCCCCCAACAATCGCTCCACCACATACATTTCGTTAAAAATCGGTAACTGTACGGTCACCTTCGGCAGTTCGTCGGTCTCGAAGGTGTATAGCGGCTTGACTAGATCAGCCCTATGCTGGTAAAAACGCCAAACTGTAAACACCTTGTGAAAACCATAGAGCGAAATTACCGACAAAAGCCCCAGATACAGTATTGGAATCATGCCAAACAGCCAGTCAGCCAGCGATTTCATTAGGGAAGTGACCTTGCAAATTCTGATAAACTCAAACTGGCTAATAGGTAGAACAACTTCTCACCCAGTCACTAGACCCTCGCCACTGGGCCAATCTCAGCGCTCTATCTCAGCGCTCTATCTCAGCACTCTATCTCAGCCCCTGATGGCCGAATAGCCAACGACTGAATTCTCTCCCAAATCGCCAGGTCTTCGGGCCGATCAATATCGGCTAATACCTCCAACTGAGCAACGCTCAACCCCAATTTCTCGGCCCTTTGCAAGGTTTGCTGAAACACCCGCGCGCTGCCCCAGTCGATCTGACAAAACAGGTCTTTTAGCCGCCGATTGCAGGGTTGGTCTAACCGGCGTAAGCCAATCAAGTAGTAGCCACCATCTTGAGCTGGCCCTATCACCACATGATGACTGGCCGGGTGGGCCAACTGTGAGAAGGCTTGTTGAAGATGCTGCGCGCTCAAATCTGGACAGTCAGCCCCAATGGCAATGATGCGATCGCATCCCCTCAAATCCCTGCTGAAACCCTGCCCACAACCGAGCCCCCAAATCCCCGCTGACCTGCTGCTGGTAGTGCCATTGGCAGCCCAACCAAGCCCGCATTTCTACATGGGAACCACCGGTGAAATAAATTTGCAAATCCCACTCTATGGGAGCAAGATGCGCCAACAAATACACCGTCATTTGGCGTTGCAGCGCGGCGGCCGCGACTGGTCCTAAGGCCGGAATTAGGCGGGTTTTGGTGTGGCCAATTTGGGGATAGCGAACAAATAACAACAGCCGACAGCGCTGGCTAGCTTGGGTCGTCAAAGATGGCACCCCTCTAAGGCTGACGGTTCAGCGACCAATCATAGTAACTATAGCTAACCTGATAATCACCCTGTTGCAAATAGGCCCGATCGGTTTCTTCTAAATAGCCACTGATAAAATTCAACACTGCTCGCTCATTGTCATTGCCAGCAAAGCCAGATTCTGGAGCAAAGCCAGGCACCCAATCTTGGCCAAACCAGTCAAAAATAGCCGAAAGACGCACCTCATTGTTTTCGCGATCAATTTCAAATGCCTCGGGCCGACTTAAAAAAATCTGCACTTGATCGTCAAGCTGAGCGTCTAAATTTTCCCCAGTGAAGGGCTCTTGGCGCAAGTAAGGGCAGCTCAACGCCGCACAGACTAGGGCCGCATGGATACGCGGCTCAGAAAAATTAGCCCGCAAAATATCGTGCTCAATGTTGTTCAAAGTCTGCTGGCTTTGTAAGATCGGGTGCTGATCAAACCGCCAGACACCTGGAATATCTTTAATGCTGGCTTTAATGGGCGATTCATCGATAATCGCTTTTAAAGTCAAAGAATTATAGGCATTAATCAAAAAGGCAATTTGGTCTGCTGCTTCCCAGCTTTCATAGGTGGCTGGCGTAGTGAGCGCAAGGGAGGCATTAAAGGCATCTAGCTGTTGGCGATTGGCCTGCAGTGCTTCATAGTTCACCAGTCCTTTGTCATCCACGTAGGTCGATAGCACAGTCGCAAATGCTGGCAAATTCACCGTTGCGTCAGCGGCTGCCCCAGAGGATTGGGCGATCGCTAAACCAGAATCTTTGGACGACCAAACGGGCAAGCGACAGCCACCCAAGCCAATCAGCACAGGAATCAGCGCCCATAGCAAAAATGGTTGCTGCCTTAGTTTTTGCTTCGAGTAAGGCTTTTTCAAACGCTGTTCTGTCATTGTTTTTTTCACCGGTGTTACCTAGCGGCACAAGCAATATAGCGCTATCTAAACCGCTCAACCTGAAATATTGCTGAGAGCAAAATAAGTTCCTGCTATGACGGATGATGTTTCTGTCCGTGAGGTTTTGCCGCTAGGACAGTTCCTTAGTCTCTCCTTAGTCCGTCCTTAGTCTCTAGTCAAAGACTCCGCCAGGGGGCGTTGGGCCACCAAGCTGTACAGATTACCCAAAATAAAGGGCAGCCACAGGAACCACCGCTGCGGCTGACTGAGCATCCAGTCACCTGTACCTGTAGCCAACCCATGGGGCAAGGCAAAATAGACAAAGGCCGATAAGCTCACCCAGCGAGTGCCCCAATTACCACTGGCCACCGCAAACGGTACCAGCCAGGTAAAGTACCAGGCATGGATAATCGGCGATAGCAGCATTAGAGTCGTCAAATAGCGTTCTATAAACTGCCCTAGCCGCTTTGAGTGAAACCAATACCATCCCATCGCCCCGCCCAGCGGGAGGCCATACATCCAATTGGCTGCAATTGCAGTAGCGCCGCGCTGCGCCCCTGGGTGACAAAATCTGAGCCCAGGGGAATGACCGGGCAGCTCAAGCTTGCCCAATCACAAAAGGGCAAAGTTGCTAAACCCAGGGGTAACAGTCCGGCCAATAAAACGAGTAGCCATCCCTGCCGCCGGCTATACCAAAGCCAAAAAGCCAGAACAGGCAGTGACATCCATTTAATGGCAATGCTCAGCCCCAGGCACCAGGCACTGCCGATGGCTTGCCAAAGGGTGAAACGGGCGGGTTCGTGGGTTGGCGGGCGATCGCACAGATGGCCATTGTCCGGCTGCTCGCCTAGCAGCCAGGCAGCGACCAAGGGCAGGAGAAACCAGCTATCGTAATGGCCGCCGCCAGCAAAGCTATAAATAATCAGCGGATTCCAGGCATAAAGCAGGGTGAGCCGATGGCCAAAGCGTTGGCTCAACAGTTGACAAATGGCCAAATCAGCAGCCACAAAGGCCAGCTTAAAAAGCCAGGGCACCAGGCTTATGGAGGCCAGCAGGCGAAAGCCAAGCTGCGCCAGCGGGGGGTAAATGGCAGCGTGATCTAGATGGTTGATCTGCGCCCACCAGTCAAACCGCAGGGGAATCAGGCTATCGGCATTGGGGGCTAGCAGGTAGGGGTTGATGCCCTGGGTTTGCAAATACCCTTCCCACAGGTAGCGCCAGATATCGTCACCGGGGTACATGGCCAAAAGGATCAATCGAGGGGCGATCGCAACTCCCCAAAACCACCCCCCAGTAACCCGTTGCAACCCCCAAGCCAGCCCAAATCCTAAACCCATCACCCCAGCCCCCCACCAAAATTGGGGCACTGCCTGGGGCTGATTTAAAAAGTCACCATAGGGAGCTGCTTGCACACTCCCGACCACCAGCAGGAGCGCCGCGATCCACAACAGTGCGCGCTGCCACTGCGGCGATCGCCATCTATTGAGGAGATCAACAGGTGGGCCAATCAATGGGCCAATCAAGCGTCCCAACCTAGCACCCCAAAGGCCAACCGCTGAGCGCGCAGCCGCCAACGACTGCCGGGTTCTCTGCCGGGTTCTCTGCCGAATTCTCTGCCAGGTTTTCTGCCAATAGAGCACAGCCAGGGTAGTCAAAATGACCTGACCGGCCTTAACGCTGCCTCGCACTGTCCCGGCAATCTTAGACTGGCCCCCTTGGCGGGGCCGGTAGTTAACCGGGCGCTCGCAAATGCTGAGGCCCTGACCTGCGGCTTTAGCCTGCATTTCTACCGTCCAGCCAAAGCCGCGATCGGCCATGGCCAACCGCTCAAGGGCCTGTCTGCGAATCAGCCGCAGCGGCCCCAAATCTTCGTAGGCTTGCCCCCAACCCCAAGCAATCAGACGCGTTGCTAGCCAATTGCCAAAATTTTGTACGGCTGTGAGCTGCGATCGCCCCGCCACCGTTCCCCGCCGATTTCCCAAAATCAGGTCATACGCTGAGCGCAATTCCAATAATTCTGGCAGTTGGCCCAGATCGTCACTACCATCGCCATCGCAAAATAAAATCCAGTCGGACTGGGCGACTGGGGCCATCTGCAACCCCCGCCAACAGGCTTGACCGTAGCCACGAACAGGTTCGACAACAACTTGAGCACCGGCTTGCTGAGCAATTTCGGCAGTGCGATCGCAACTGCCATTGTCCACCACACAAATCTTCTCGATTCCCTGTTGCTGCAAATCAGCAATCACCCCAGCAATCGTCTCAGCCTCATTCAGCGCCGGAATAATCGCACACACATCATCGGCTGTCATCAAGTGTTACAAACGGTTACGCCTGGTGATTTTACTCAACGGATTCAAATAACAAATTATAGAGGAATGGCGCTGACTTAAAACTGTTGCATAGCCAGAAAAATGGCCAAGCGCCCCGCCCGCAAAGGAAAATGACCTGGGCTCACAAAAAGATACTTCTACTATGCTGCACTCAGTTGCAATACTCAGTTGCAATACTCAAGCGCAAACTATCTGAACGAACAGGCACTCCGCTTTCAAAGCATTCTCAATAACCAGATTATCGAGGCTGCCTTGAAAGCTGACAACGTCACTTACCGCAAGCGACTATAGCTTTGGTCGCTTGGCTGAGGTACAGCATGTTAGCTGAAGCCATTGCATGCCAACGGGCCAAGCGTGTCGCTTGGCCCGTTGGCGTAGCCTCGCCGTCGGCGTTATGCATCCGGCACAAGCTATATCTCTAAAATTGACCGTTTTAAGTTGTCGCTACACTGTCTTTGAGGCGTTAATGGTCGCTGATGTGACACCCAGTTTTACCGCAATTTGATTGGCAATTTGGGTGCCTAGCCAAACACCACCCGTTTTACCCAGAGCACTCGGTGAACTCGGAATCCCGAAGTCATCACCTGTACCTGCCGAATTACGAATCGTAATGCCATCAAACTGCCAGTGAACACCTAAATAGACGCGGCTAACAGAGTTGTCTACAATTGCCTGCCACAGACTACTCAGACCTAGTGTCAGATGCTCACGCGGCTGCAAGGTTTTAGGATCTTTGTTGCGACCGTTGAACTCATCTGAAACAAAATCAAAACTGATATTATCAACGCCATTGGCATCAAAGATAGCCAGACCTTTTTCAACCAAAAAGAGTCGTAATAGCTGAAATGCCGATGCGCCAAAGGTGGCATGGCCAGAGGGATAAGCTGGAAAGTCTGGGGTTAGACCTAGTCCCGCTCCGTTCGTATCTGGGCGACCCAGCGGTAGCCAGTTGGGATCGGCAACGCCATTGCCTCGTAGGGCTTCGCGAATGCCAACAGCCGGACGCCACATCATATGGTTAGGACTGTATTTGTAGAACCAGGCATCAATGCCCGCATCTGCCATCGCAATACCGATACCAGCGATAACGCTCAGTTCGTCAATAGGGGTGAGCTTACCGGGCATCCGCGCTTCAATGTCATCGAGCACCGTCAGCACCACCTGCATATATAGCCGGGGTGGTGTGCCTAGCTCTGGCGGGCCGTCGTAGCCCCAGGCAATGCCCACGACTTCTTCCGGTAAGGTGCGAACGCCCGGTTGGCCCGGTGTCCGGTTGATGTCACCTTTGTCCGCGACTTTGGCAAAATCATCGGCATAGTGCTGGGTGGGTCTGACGACGGTTGCAGAGATGCGCCCTGGCGGCGGTGGAAAATTGGCAACCCGAGTTGCCAATAGTGGCATTGAGCGGCCCCAAATGGCACCTGCATAGCGCTGCATGGGCTGGTTAGGCGGAGCTTTATGGGTGTAGGGCGCGCCTGTCGGGGTGTACTGATCGGCAGCGGCATTGGCCGGATCGTTGACGCCTTTTTGGTGAAGGGCCGCGCCAAAGGCACGTCCGGCCATTTCTGCAGGGCTACCTGCTGCACCGAAGCCAAAGTATTCAAGCCAATGTAGCCAAGCAGGTTCTAGTAAGTGTGCTTGATTGGGGTATCGCAGTCTGAGTACTTGCGCACAAGCTGCAGCGCCTGCGATATCAGGATTTGCACCTATTAGTCCGGTCGTTGCGGGGACGTCTAAAAGGGGCATACGGTTTGAAGCATAGGCATGAGCATCATTCAGAGCGGCTAGGGCCATACCCAACGCGCGAGCGGTCAAAAACGGGCCTCTTTGATCGCCAGGGCTGAGTGTTGGGGTGTGGTCACGGCGTACACACTCTAAGGCCATGTCGATCCAAAAGCGCAATTTCGAGGTAGCTGTTGTCATTTTTGAGTTGTCTCCATGAGAAACGTCCATCCAAGCAAGCAAATGGAGGACAAAAATTATTTAGAAAAGACTTCACTGGAGGTTGGTCTAAACCACACTGTACGAGCAACAACTGAACTTTTGAATTACCCTCAAGGGTACTGTTAGACAGTTGCGTATTTGCGCTGTAGCTTTTGATACAACAATGTCAGATTCGGGTAACCAGTCAGATTCGGGTAGCCAGTCAGATTCGGGTAGCCAAATCACGTTGATCTCCTATCAGTGCGATCGCCCTCACTTCATATAGCTTCTGTCGCTTCTGTCGAGTAAATATCAAGCAGGTTAGCGATCGCCGCCAGAATGGCCCCGACCAAGTCGCTGCTGAGCATCTGAATCTGAGTAGAAAGCTCAGTAGAAAGCTCACTTTCTGCCTGAGTAACAATGGCACTAATGTCGATCGGCAGCTACCGTTGATTGGCCCAGGTTTCTAGTCCTTTCAGGCGATCACTGCTTGCAGCAACCAAAGCGGGCAACTGGCTGGTAAACCCGCTAATTTGACGGGTTAGCGGTGGCACAAACACCACCCCAAACAGGCCCAGTAGGGCAACCAGATAAGTGCCCACAGCAACCAGCGTGGCGGTCGGCATATATTCATTACGATGGCTCAGTCTGTTCTTTGACGCCCTTTTTGCTACGCAGCTCGCATCCAATCAAGAGAACAATGCCGACCAGCAGTGGCAAGAAGTAGTAAATAGCTCGATAGGCCAGGAGCGCACCCAACAACTGGTCAGTTGCGATTGGCGGTGAGAGCAGTAAAACGAGGACTGTTTCAAAGACACCAATGCCACTCGGAACATTGCTGATAATGCCTGTAAGCTGGGCGAGCAGATAGATGCTAAAAAAGCCAAAGAAAGACTGGGATGCTGTTGGCGGCAACAGTACGTATAAAACAGTGGCGGCCAACAGCCAGTCGCAGGCGGCGACGGCAACCTGGGCAAGTGAAAGCTGTATGGGAAGGTGAGGCAGTACCCAGCTTTTGATGCGTAAAGACCGTTGCCCAATCACGCTCCAAACCAAATAGGCTGCGATCGCAATCAAAAAGCCATATCCCACCAGATGAATAGACGTAAACGGGAGCTGCAGTTGCTTAGGCACCGTCAACGGTTCTACGACAAAAGCAATGCCACCAACCACAAAAAGTCCTATCCAAAAGCTAAGATTGCAAAAGGTGATAATTTGAGCGATTTTCCCGGCAGAAAATCCCCATCTGCTGTAGAAGCGGTATCGAACAGCGCTGCCGCTGAGCAAAGCAAAGCCAACACTGTTACTAATGGCATAGCTCATCACCGATACCAGTGCGGTTTTGGGATAGGACAACGGCTGACGAACGTATCGAGTCGCTAAAGCATCGTAGCCTGTCAGAAAAATATAGTCTAAAAAGGTCAGACCGAAAGCAAGCAGTATGCCTGTTCTAGATATGTTTTGCAGACTGGTGACAATATCTTGAAGCTGGTATTTTTGGAGCTGCTGTGCGATCGCCCAAATGGACAACCCAAACAACAACACACTGACGACCACCGGCATAAACCTAGAGAGCTTCTTAAGGTTATTCGCGAGGACAGTGCTTAAGAACTGAGTACCAAAGTAATCGCCTAGGCGATCGTCCGAATCGGCTCTGACCAGTGCAACCGCCACATTAGGCAATGCTGCTAATCGAGGATACACAATATACCGAGACTCCCAATGAGGGTGAAACTTGTCTTTGTAGGCGCGAAGTCCTTGAAAGTTATAAAACTGATTGAGATGCTCGTAGAGATAGTGCATCCCCTTTTCGATTCGGGTAGATTCGCCTGTTTCACCGACTCCGGAGAGCGCTGCTAGCCCGAGATTGAAACCCTCGTAGTTCAGCGCCTTAAAGTGCTGGAGCATGGAAACAAACAGAAAATCCATCGTACCCCGTTCTATCTCCGCTTGGTGGCGCATCAGGTCGATAGTTGCTTCTTTTGTCTGATACTCCGGCACAATGTTGGCAAAGGCCACTGGCTGATCTGATTTATTGTGAACGACGGCGATTTCACAGTCCCGCAAGTAGTCATCGTCAAACCAGCCTAGAGAAAACTTTTTCTCAGCTCCTTCCACATGCGCTAACCACTGATCGCTAATGGCTCGCAGCTCTTGCAGTAAGTCGGCTGAAATCGGTGGCGTGTAGAACTGAACGCGATAGCCTAGCTTGCTGAACTTGTTCATGGCGGTGCGTAAGTTTTTGCCCGCTTTGCCCTCTAAGGTGAAGGCTCTCAGATCGACAACTGCTTCCTCTCCAATCTTAAGGATTTGGAATCCGAGAGATTGATAGGTTGCTAGATCTTCAGGTAGGGTTTGGTAAAAGGCGGGTTGCCAATCGTTGCGATCGCAAAACTGCTGAAAGCCCAATATCGCCTCAGCGCGATCTTCGCTTGGCCCAATCGGATCGCCGAGTGCGATCGCCCCCCTCCCCTTAGGCACATAGGCAATCACCGACTGACCCGAAGGACTGAAATAGTAAGATTTATCGTCTAGCAGCGTGAACCGTGCCAGAGAAGAATGCCCGTACTGCTCTACAATCTGCTGAGCGCGGCGGCGTTCTTCATCGGCTGCTGCCGTGCGAAAAATAACAGGTCGCAGCAGCATCCACAGGGCATAGAGTATTGTCGTAATTCCAACGATATAAATAGAATCGACAAAGAATTGACCAAAGCGATAGGTGGGCACCAGTCCAGCATTATCGGCGGTGAAAAATATCGCCAGTGTCTGTACCATTGCACCCGTTAGGCTGAAGGTTTGCCCGCCATGCTGATCAAACCAAAAAAAGCCCATCGTGCCGTAGGCGAGCGTAAAGAGCAGCGCTCCAACCAGAACACGCAAGCCTTGAATAATCGAAGGTCTGTCTGACTGGGCGGTATAGAGGTTGCGCGTCAGCAGCAACTGCGCGAGCAATACCGCCGAGAGCAGACTCTCTTCATAGTCAAACCCTTTGACGAGATTACTGATCATTGAAACGATCAGTAAAAGGACTACCATCAGCCAAGCTAAACGTTTGCGCCGTAGTAGGTTGGCTGCAAGCGTCAGCAAAAAGAATCCGGTCATCGCTGTGAACAAGTGGCCGCCTGCCCTGACTGCGAAGGGAAAAATCTCTCTGAGCCAGTCCATGCGACCCGGCAAGCCTGGGGCGACTGCCGAGACTAAATTCACAATGCCAACTAACCCCGTTAAAATCGAAGCACTCCAAATGCCGATTCTCTGCTGTCTAGATGTTCGACGGTTCATAGTGTTATAAGAGGTGCTTTATCTTTGAAAGATAAGAAAGATAAAATACTGCCGTCATCTGTATTGTGCATAGCAAGTCTGGCCGAACAGCCCCATCATTTACAGTAAGAACTCAAGCATATTCGATTGATTGCTCGTTACATTGCCCCCCCCATCAAAAATGACAGTCGTCTTCACCTCGCCAACGTCTTGACCATGTTGAGTCATGCTACTGGGTTAAGGATGACTTCAATAGGGCGACAATTCGTTTCAATTAAGCGTCTATTCCCTGTCAATCAGGTGTCATTAGTCATGACCACACAGCCTCTCGACTATCAGCTCATTCATCTTAGAAATCGGGTCGCGATAGCGGTTTCCCACTCAGCGGCCAATCCAGCAATCCAGAAGCAGTCTGCGCCAGCGCTAGTGTTTTTACACGGAGGGTTGGGCAACCGGTACAACTGGCGCACGCAGTACGAATTTGCACAGGCTGAAGGCTGGGAAGCCTTGAACTATGACCTGGCAGGGCATGGTGACTCTTCCCACTACAATCGCTACTCTATTGGCCGACATCAGCGAGATCTCACCCGGCTGCTCAGGCACTTCAACATCACCTTGCCTGTGCTGTGCTGCCATAGCTACGGTGTCCCCATTGGCTTGGAATGGGCGCAGCGGCATCAGGCGGCTGGCTTAATATTGGTCGCAGGTGGCACCCACGATTTGGCCCCCTGGTGGGAAATCCCGCTGATGAAGGCGTTGGCATGGGGCGGACGGCATTTGTTCCACTGGAACTGGCTACAACAACAAACCAAAACGCTCTCCAGCCGATTCGAGCATCAAACGATTGAGCGATTTTTAAACGAGTCTCCGGTGCCCACAGAGTCTGAACCCTATGAAGCCTTAGAAATATTCTGGGGCTACAACTATTTTGAGCGGCGGCGGTTCAAAAGATTAAAGTGCCTGTGCTGGTCATTAGCGGCGGGCAAGATTCTATGTTCAGCAAGGAAATGGGTGAAGCACTAGCGGCGGTCTTTTTGCGTGGAGAACATCTGCACTTGCCGGATGCAGGGCATCTGATGATTGCAGAATATCCCAAGGTTGTGAATGAGGCGATTGCGTCATTTATCGCTCGTCTGTAGTCACTCTTGTTGTTTTGCGACCCAACAGCCCGAGCATATAGCCTGTACCGGATGCATTCTTGGATAAATCGCCTGTTTTCCTAGATTGTTTCAGCTTATTGGAGAAGAAACTGGAGAACAGATTGGCTATGCCAGAGTTAGCCAGCTAATGGACGATTTTGAAGAGACAGTGCTTCAGCTCGATATTGGCTATAGCGGCGTGCCAAGCATCTGCTGAATATTTATCTCTGCTGGCTATTTAATTAAAGAATTTAATTGAAGAAAAAGTGCTGACGCCAGGGGTGATCAGCCGATGGGTTTTCTAACAGGGCAATGTGCGATCGCAACAGATCATTCAAATTATCCGCCAGACAAAGAATATGGTCAGTATCCGCGCCAAAGGCGATAATTTGCCCCTGCTTTCCCTGTTCACCGGGCATCAAATCTATCGCGTAGTAGTTACCTGAAACATTGTCAATAAAAGGCACCCAAAATGGATTGCAATACATCGCCAATGTCTGGCCTCGATCAGAGGTGTAGCACCCCCCGGTCAACTCTTCCATCGTCCAATCGTCAAAAATCTCTTGCCAGCCTTGCCAAACGTCCATCACCTGACTCAGGGATAAAAAATCTAAGTTCCCAAACGCCTCAGACGCCCCGTCAGTGAGTCTATAAATCACCTGTAGCTCCAGCGGCAACGCAAACCCAGTGAGCGCTGCAAACTGCTCAATCTTGGCTTCAATCTCTGTATCAACAGGTTTACCAGCCCCTAGCGCTATGCCTTTGAGTGCTGAAAACTGACGCCATAGCTGTTCTGTTTCAGCGCTATCAACGACCTGCTTCATCGTATCGAGCAGCTTAAAGCTATTGAGATGAGCTTGCTTAATCGATTGATGCAGCGTCTGTAAATAGTGCTTAGGGGCATGAGCGCGCAAAAAATCAGCCGTTTGCGCCCATAAATCAGGCCCAACGGCAAGCCCGCCTCCAAATTTATTATTGGCAACTGTCAACAATTTGGGCTTTTCGGGAGAAGGGCAAAGCGCCCCCATCCAAGCCTCAAAGTTTGCCGAATGGCCAAAAATCACCGGCACAATCTGAAAGTTTTCCAGGTAGGCAAAGCCATAGTAGATAATTTCTCTCGGCTGTGGATAAACAAACAGCTTGAGATAATGCACCGAAAGATCGCCAAACAAAGCTATCAGTTGTTGGCTAAACTCAATCGCATCGTACCGTTCGCACTTAAAGAAATCACTGTATCCTCGGCTCGTGACAGGCCCAACCGGACTGGTCTCCAAGCGGGCAAAGTTAAGGCTCTCAAAGGTGCGATCGCCCAGCGCGTGATAGTCAAGCAAATGCTTATTCCAGTCAGCCATAGCTGTTAGCCCCATAAGGAAGTTTATGACCTATCGCTATTTTAGCGCTACTGCCCCCTAGGCTACCCTTAGGGGCATGGAGGGCGCTTGAGAACAAGGACTTTTTGAAAAAATAAGGATGCAAGCAGAACTCTCATCCCGGCTGCATCGTCACGTTGAGATTGAGCTATTATGCCTGAAAGCCCGCGATGCTCATACTTACCAGCATCACCAGCGTAAATAAGGAGTTCACCATACTACTATCATCACCAGGTAACAAATCGGCGATCTGTTACCTGGTGTCTCTTGTTTTTCATCCGATAGCTGAATTCAGCTATCCAATTCAGTAGGCATCACCGCCTAAAGCCTTTTTTTTAGCCAAAAGTCGAACAGGGGTAAGGCAATCCGATAGCCAAATTGGGGGCCATAGATCAGCCCCTTGTGCTCTAGACTGCTGAGGGCACCTTGCAAACTCCCACCACGAGAGAGATAGTGTTTTTTAATATAGGCATTGGCCTGAGGACTATCTGTTGGATCTAGCGCCAAACTCTCTAACAGCTTGGCTTGGGTGGGGGGCAGCAATAGTAGCAAAGCTTCAAAAGTAACGCCAATATCTTGCACCAAAGAGAGCATACTACCGTGAACGTGATACGCCTGAATAATGCGCGAAGGTGCATCTGTTGCCACAGCATGGCACTCCCACCAAATCCGCTGAGCAAGCGTAATCGCATCTTTGATATGGCCCTGCGCGTAGCTCAAAAACAGCTCCAAGCTTTGACCATCAGGATCAAACTTAAGCCCGGCGGTGGCCATACTGCTGACGATCCAAGGCTGTAAGTCAGCATCGCGTAGCGGCGCTAGAAAAATCGCTGGCAGTTTACTGTCCACCATCCAGGGTTCTGCAACCGTCGCGATCAGTGCATAGCTAACCCTTTGTTGGCGCTGAATTTCTTGCAAAAGATAACTTTCCCATTTGCGCTGGCGATCCCAAGCGCGGATATGGGGAAAATTGTGAAAAACAATCACGACTCGGCAGCGATCGCCTCTGCTAAGTACTGGGGCAAGGCCAAAAGACTGGCAAACAATGCCCACTCTTTCCCCGCAGCGACTGACCACACCAAACGGGCCCGGTTGGGCAAAGTCTGATCGAGCGCCAGCGGTTGATCGAGACTCCACTGATAAATTTTGGCTAATTCGCTCGGCGCTTGAAAACCATCGCTGATACTATCAGCTAGCAGCCGCATGAACTGGCTAGCGCTACGGCAGCGTAAACAATCAATTTCTAAATAGCGCACGTCTGCTTGCCGGGCCGCGTTGCGGATTAGGGTCCGGCGGCCAATGCCAGGAACGCCGGTAATGACAAAATCGCGATCATTTTCCAACAGGGTGCAAACCTTCGCCAAGTCGTCTTTACGGAATATGAGCGACGGCAAAACGAAGGGATTGGGCATGTTAGGATAAGCTCACACTATTTTTTAGTGCTAGACTTGGCGATAGGCTTTTTGAATATATAGCAAAGCGTGGATGTATTCACGCTTTACTATTAGCGTACACGGCCGTTAACACTCTGCTTTTTACGGTAATTAGTAAAGTATAGGAATAACAACGCTTATGAATGTTTGGACGGTGGTGGCTTTGGCTGCAGGGCTAGTTCTGCTGGTGGGCGGCGCAGATTTTTTGGTCAAAAGCGCTTCTAAGCTCGCGGCTACAGTAGGCATTCCGCCACTGGTGATTGGGTTGACGGTGGTGGCCTTTGGCACGAGTGCGCCGGAGCTAGCTGTCAGCTTACAGGCTAGCCTCACCGGGCAGGCCGAGATCTCATTGGGCAATGTGGTGGGCAGCAATATCTGCAACGTGCTGCTGATACTCGGTGTATCTGCTTTGATTGCGCCGTTGGTCGTAGCCCAACAGCTTGTGCGGCTAGATGTACCGATCATGATTGGGGTATCCGCCCTCTTGATGTTGTTTAGTTGGGATGGGCAATTGAGCCGTTCAGATGGGGTGATTTTGTTCTTGGGGGGAATAGCCTACACGCTATTTTTGCTGTACCAAAGCCGTCAGGAAAAAGATCTCGACGTCAAAAGTGAATATGATCAGTTTGGGGCGCGATCGCACTCATTAAAAAGCCTCGCTTTCAACGCTGTGCTGTTGGTCGCTGGCTTAGTCATGTTAGTAGCAGGCTCGCAACTGCTCGTGAATAGCGCCGTAACAATGGCCACACTTTTGGGCGCAAGTCCTTTGATTATTGGGCTGACGATTGTAGCTGTTGGCACGTCCCTACCGGAGCTAGCAACATCAGTTGCCGCTAGTCTGCGTGGCGAGAGCGATATTGCCGTCGGCAATGTGGTGGGCAGCAATATCTTTAATATTTTGGTAGTCTTGGGTCTTTCTAGCGCAGTATCTCCAGCAGGCATCGTAGTTTCGCCTGCAGCGATCTCTTTCGACATCCCGATTATGATTGCCGTCGCCGTGCTGTGCTTGCCCATTTGCTTTACTGCTAACCGGGTCTCTCGCCGTGAGGGCGCTCTGTTATTGGTTTACTACCTGTTGTATGCGGGCTACTTAGCCGCTAATGCGACCAATCCTAATTCGCCTTGGGTCGGGTGGATTGGCCTAATTGTTGTGCCGCTGACCCTGCTGATGTTGGCCCTATTAGGCTGGCGAATATGGCAGAGTATCCGGCACAAACGATTGGCAAAGCAGACAGAGCACCACTAGCAGCCGATCTCACAACGCCTTCTATCTAGCCCCCAAGAATCTAGATTCTTCAACGAGTGGTTGAGTTATGCCCAAGCAATTTCGCACACCGGTCTATCAGCCGATCAAGAAGATCAGAACATTTTTCTCAGGGCTTCATATTGCTGTTGTAACCGACTTTAGCGTCGCCTATAAAGTGGTTCTGTCGGTGCCTATTTTGAGCAGTTTTTTCTTCTTACACCAGTGGATAGATGTCAATTTAATTTTGTTGGCCATGGGGCTCGTGCTGGTTTCTGAACTGTTCAATAGCGCTATTGAAGTGTTATGCGATTTTGTAGAACCTCAGCAAAATGAGCGTATCCGCATAACTAAAGATATTGCAGCAGCAGCGGCAGGACTGAGCATTTTGGTATGGGCCGCCATTTTAAGTATCGAAAGCATCCGTCTTTTGAGCCCGTTCGTTTTCTAAGTTCCTTCGTCTTCTAAGTTCCTTTGTCTTTAACAATTTAATTGAGGATAGCTGAGATGGAAAATGGGAGTGCGCTGGTGGCGAGCGTGACATTTGTGGCGGTGATTCTCGCGATTATGACTGAAAAGCTACATCTCACCGTAGCTGCACTGCTAGGCGCATTGGTGTTGGTCTTTGTCCATGTCATGACCCTGACCGAGGCGATGGACTATATTGGCAACAGCTATTCCACATTGGCACTATTTTTTGGCGTAATGGTGCTGGTGCGCGCTTTTGAGCCGACCCGTGTCTTTGAGTATGTGGCCACCCAAATGGTGGTGATGGCACAAGGGCAAGGCAAGCGGTTGATGCTGGGCATTGTGGCGATTACCACCCCGATTTGCGCAGTATTGCCCAATGCGACGACGGTGATGCTATTAGCACCCCTGATTCCACCGATTGCCGAGGAAATTGGGGTGGATTTTGTCCCACTGCTGATTTTGATGGTGTTTGTGGCCAATAGCGCTGGTTTAATGACTTTGGTAGGCGATCCGGCCACGTTTATTGTAGGCGATGCGATTCACATCAGTTTTATAGAGTATTTGGGCCGACTGAGTTTGGGGGGAATTTTGGCGATCGCAGTCATCATCGCACTGCTGCCCATTTTATTTGCCGACCTTTGGCGCTGGCGATTGACCGACTTAACCCAGCTTCCCCATCCCAAAATTCATCGCCCTGATATTCTCGCACTCGGCGGCGGCGTGATGGTAATTGTGCTGCTGCTGTTTGTGCTAGGAGAGAGCTTTCCGGTACCAGTAGCACCACCTGCTGTAGCCCTGATGGGCGCAGCCTTAGCGCTGCTCATCGCCCACCAAAGCAGGCTCGATACCGTCAACAACATTCTCAAAGACGTGGACTGGAGCACGCTGATCTTCTTTATGTGCACCTTTGTGCTGATCGGCGGATTAGAGAAAACCGGTGTGATTAGCCATCTCTCGGAATTGATGGCGATTGTCATTGGCGATAACATTTTGCTGGCCGATGTGGTCATAGTGTTTGTCATTGGCCTGTTGTCGAGCGTTGTGCCCAATATTCCGCTGGTGGTGGCGATGTTGCCTTTGCTCAAGCAGTATTTGGTCAGCGCTGGCTTACTTGGCCCAGAATTTCTTAATCCTGATTTTGTCGGAGAATTTCCACCTGAGGTATTGCCTTTGTTTTATGCCATGATGTTTGGCGCTACCTTGGGCGGCAATGGCACACTGGTAGGCGCTTCTTCAAATATTGTGGCCGCTGGCATTGCCGAGCAAAGCGGCAAACGCATTTCATTCGGTAAGTTTTTAAAGTACGGTATGCCGACTATGGCCCTACAGCTTGTGGTATCAGCAAGCTATGTCTTACTGCGGTTCTAGCCTTGCTAGTGCCTCACTAGCAAGGCTAGCAAGGCAGAGGGGGAAGAACAACTAGCGCCAGGACTTGCAAGAAAAAGCTTCCCTGGCGCTACTGCTTTGTCAAGAAGTGTTGCCAAAGGTGTTGTAGGATAGCTTGCCGGTTATTCAACCTAGCTGGCTGCAAACGGGCGAAGGGCTAGATGCTGATCAGTATTGAGCGCGCCGTGATTGAGCGCACCGTGATTGAGCGCGCTATTGATTGAGCGCACCGTGATTGAGCCACTATGGCCCAGGTGCTGCCGGTAAATCAGCAGCCATGGTATCTAATGGATTAGGGCTTACCGTTTTGGGGGCACTAGCAGCAACCACCTCTGGATAAACTTGCAGATCATCACCATCAATCCAGGCGGAGTAATAGCGTAGTTTGGTGCCTTCTGCACTGAGGGCCAGCAGCTCGATAGCGCCACGAATCGCGTTGTGATCGAACGAAAAGCCAACGCGGTTATTGGCATCGCCTATGCCATGGGGGCCACCGCCGACTAGGTTGAGTGCCACTTCATCAAGGCCGCGCACAAAGCGATCGCCCGCCCAGTGCCATTCTCTTCCCGGCCAAAAAACCAGATCATCGCCAGCTATTCGCTGAGCCACCTCGTTGGTCACCCGGTAGCCACCTTCAGGAAGCTGCAGCTCAAAGCCTGGGGCATAAGCCACTTCATAGCGCCATCGCTCTGGCCCGATTGATGTGGCATCGACAGCGGTTGAATCTGTCTGCTCAGAATTGATTTGATTAGAGCGCATCTGATCAACCCATAGCACTTCTACTTGCGGTGCCTTTAGCTGGGCTGCTGGCTGCTTAGCCAAAGCACTGGCATAAATATCTACCCCTGCTGCCGGTAAAGTAGCCGTTGCTGTAAATCGCCAGCAATTCCAGCTTTTATCTTGCTCAGCGGCTTGCCATGCCACCTGACAAATCCCATTGCCTGTGCCAACCCAAAGTGACTCATCGGCCACGGTGAGCTGATAGGGAATCGCCCCGACCAACGGACTGTGAGTCACAGTGTGTTGTTTCAGCGCTTGCGTACTAGGCTGATAGGCAACCAGGCCACTTGCCGGTAAGGCGGGGTTGCCCTCAGCGGCCATTTTGGTGCCTAGCCAAAGGGTTAAATTCTCGTCGGTGCCAGTAGCTGCGATCGCGGTAATTTGCTCACCTTGAATGTCTTCTGGCCGCTGCACCGTCAGGGCCTGGGTAGCCAAGTCGTAGCGCAACAAACTGGCAAAACCGCTGTCTCCTTCTCCCTGACTGGCCGTTGCGGCCCACCATAGCGCCTCACCTGTAATCACTGCTCCAGCAATTGTGGGCTCACCCAAGCTCGCCCCCAACTGGGCTGATCTTAATTCTTCAACGGTGTAGAGCTGGCGGGTAGTAATGTCTCCATTGGGCGCTTTCAGCTCAAAATAGACGGCTTCTTTGAGGTTACTCGGCGCTTCGGCGGTTGATAAATTAAGCTGTTCTGTTAACCAAGGAGCCTGTAACCTTATCCGATACTCATAAATATCGCCATTCACGGTCATCTCTTCGTACTC
The DNA here is from genome assembly GCA_012033015.1 of Phormidesmis sp. RL_2_1. Taxonomy (GTDB): domain Bacteria; phylum Cyanobacteriota; class Cyanobacteriia; order Phormidesmidales; family Phormidesmidaceae; genus Phormidesmis. The sequence goes on along the minus strand of JAAUPS010000008.1, from coordinate 19,267 downwards.
AGGATCAGCTATTTCTCTCAAAAACTGATCGTAGTCAAAATCCTCGTTCGTCTCTGCTGCCGCAGATTCGGTGGAGACAATCGACCAAGTACCGGTATTTTGACAAAGCGCAAAGGTATAGTGAGGCGTTTGAACGATTACGGTATTGTTGGCGACTTCAATACTTTTAGGCTGAAAGTCAAACTGTTCAAAGATGGCGGCATTTTGGGGTATAGGCAGCGGTTCGAGCTGACCTTCGAGCGAGTCACAGGCCAAGGTTTCTGCAGCAGATGGCTTTGAGCCATCTGCTGAAACACGACCCGAAACATTTTGATCAGATTGATCAGATTGATCAGATGGCAGCGTCACGGCGCAGGCATTGAGCAAACCGAGCGCAGCGATCATGACGCCTGCAAAGGTATAGCGCCAGCATTGAGCTGCTAATGGGGAATCTGCTAATGGGGAATCTGCTAATGGGAAAGCGCTGAAGCGTTTTGTTTTTGTCATAAGCCTTGCTGCCCCTGTCGTCCAGTAATTAGCCAACCATCTGGCCAGTGATTAGCCCGTGCCAGATCACTGCCGATGAGGTACGCTTTACTACCCTGGTATCTTTAAATGATATCAAGCGATCGCAGCACTATGATGACGATCAACAGCCACCTTAAAGATCGTCTATCTCAGCAGTATCTGGCCAATGGTCTAAAAAATGGTCTAAAAAATGGCCTAGAAAAATGGTCTGGAAATGGCCTAGAAAATAGTCTAAAAATATCTAACGCTATCGGCACTGAGCATGAACCGTAAAAACGTGGCCATCCTAATTTTCAACGATGTGGAAGTGTTAGATTTTGCTGGCCCTTTTGAAGTGTTTTCGATTACGGGCAAACGGGACGGCAGCGATCCTTTTAACGTTTACACTGTCGCTGAAACCACACCTATTTTGGCCCGCAATGGGCTTAGCATAAATCCCCATTACACTTTAGAAAGCTGCCCTACGCCCGATATTTTGCTGGTGCCAGGTGGGGGTGGCTACCGCTCTGATGGCACCCCCTTTGGCACTCGCAAAGAGATTGACAATCAGCTTTTGCTAGATTGGATTGAGCAATGTAGCAAAAGCACAGAAAAGCTGCTCTCGGTCTGTACAGGGGCGCTGTTGCTAGCTCGCATTGGGCTTTTAGAAGGATTGGTGGCGACCACTCACCATGGTGCGATCGCCCAGCTTACCGAAATGCTCTCGCCCGCCCAAGTTCACCCCAAAGCGCGCATCGCCGACAATGGTCACATTATTCTTTCGGCTGGCATTTCGGCAGGAATCGACATGTCACTGTATGTCGTCGCCCAACTGCTAGGTATGGAAACAGCCTTAGAAACCGCTACCTACATGGAATATGACTGGAACCACGCCCAGCTCAAGGTGGTGAAATAACGCTCATACCGCTAGGCTAGGCACTCTCTTTCAAGCTACGCTCTTTCTCTGAGCGCCTCAATATAATAATCAATGCGGTGGTCTTGAAAGCTCCCGGTAATAATGCGCCAAGTGAACCGGCGCTCTAGGTTAATGGCCGTATCCACATGGCGGTATCCTTGCCAAGGCACCGGCACACCTACTATGGCATCCCATCCGTTAACGACTCGCCAAGTATTGGGTATACGCCGATTGTAAGATTCAACAAAAGCCCCATTGCCGACACGGGGAGAACCAAAAGTATAGGCTTCTACCGCTACGCGATCGCCAAAATTGTACTGAATATCAATAGCGCAAAGGGTGGCAAGGGCTCCACCTAAACTGTGTCCTGTAATGTGATACTGAGTGGCGCTACTGTTGCTGACATAGTTTTGAATCCCATCACGAACCGATAAATAGGCGGTAATGAAGCCACTATGCATTCTGACCGGGCGGCTAGGTTCACCGTAAGCATCAGGATAAACGAGATCTTTACTCTCAGCGACGGTTTCTGTCACCGCTTTCATCTGTTCTTTGAACTCTTTTTTTTCTTGGCGTGACCATTCTTGTTCTGCTTGGTCAAACTGCAAGTTAGTGTTCCAGTCTTTTTCGGCGTCACTACCACGAAAAACAATCACAGCCAGTTGTTGAGCAGGATCTTCCAAAATAGCCAACTGGGTGTCGGTAGATGCCTTTTGAATCAAAGTCGGGGTAACGCTCGACCATCCTCGAAAGCGAATATTAGCAAAATCCTGATAAATATCTTGAGACAAAATGGCGTATTGTAGCGCTGTCTTAAAATCCATAAGTATCACCTCGGCTTTTAAAGCTTTGTCGTTCCTAAACCTATCAGCTCAAGATGCCCAAAATATGCAGAGATTAAGGACTGTATAGAAAATATAGCTGATCTGCACGCATGTTGAGGTCTACGTGTTGAGGCATAAGCGTCAAGGCAGGCAACGAGGCAGTATTGCCAAAATAAGAAGAAATCATGCAGGAGCGTGGCGTCAATGTAGAGCACACGACGATCTACCGATAGGTGCAGGCTTACGGCCCTAAGTTACGGCCCTAAGTTGGACAAGCGATGTTGTCCGTATCTCAAATCACTAACGATTTATGAAGGGTAGACAAAACTTAATCCGCCAAGCGCTTTGGCCATGATTCGCAAGGATCCGCTCAAGGGGCTGCACAGAAAATGTAATAGCACAGAACTCATTCATCAAACGAAATCTTGGGGGCTACTGCATCATCAGGGCGGTCATGATGAAAGAATGCCATCTCTAATAATTTTTGGCAACAGAGCCTAAAAGAGTGCTTGCGATCGCTCAAAAAATGAAGCAATCTTTAGTTGATTGGCCCTTCTAGGAACAGTGACTTACAATTCCAGTAGATAACCTAGCTATCGGTTTAGCTCCCCTCAGCGAGAGGTCCACAAGGAAAGTCTACAGCAAGAGATCCACAGCAAGAGATCCACAGCAAGAGATCCACAGCAAGAGGTCCACAGGCATGTCACAAATCAGGACGTCAGCAGCCCCCATTCGATTGAACTCTAGAGAAGAGGTCGATCAAGTGCTCGACAACCATCCTATTTTGTCGAGTCATGATCTTGGGTGGAGTGGCCTAAACTTAGACTATCGGAAGTTTGGAGCCACTGGATTCCAAGCAACCATCGTTCCCCATCACTACATTACCTTTGCCTGCCAAGCAGAACGGACACCTAAGATGCTGCGCTACGCTGATGGCAGGGAATGGCAAGATACATCACCCGTCGGCAGTGCGATTATCGTGCCTGCAAACTTTAGCTACGGTCAGTATTGGGACATAGAATTACAAGCCATAACGTTGTACTTATCTCCCGCTCACTTAGCAACAGTTATAGACGAAACGGCTACGCCTGACGAAGTTGAGCTATTGCCACAATTTTCCAAGCCCGACCCTTTGCTCTATCAGCTTGCGCTCGGGCTCAAAGGCATTTTAGAAACAGGTGGACAGGGCGATCGCATTTACGCCGAAACCCTCACCCATACCCTGATGGTGCATCTTTTACAGTGCTACAGCACCCGTCCGGCTTCGCCCAAAACCTACACAGACGGCTTATCAAAACAAAAGCTCAAACTGGTTCTCAACTATATTCAAACTCATTTGGATCAGGCCTTAGGATTAAAAGAGCTGGCAAATCTACTGCAACTCAGTCCCCATTACTTTGCTCATTTATTCAAACAGTCCATGAGCCTTGCACCTCATCAGTACGTGATTTCACAGCGGGTAAAAAGAGCCCAGCAGTTACTGAAAAAACAAGACTTCTCTATTGCAGAAATCGCCTATCAGGTCGGATTTTCTAGTCAAGCCCATCTCAATCGCCACTTCAAGCGCGCTGTTGGCATAACGCCGGGTAGATATCGGCGAGGGTAGATATCCGGCGAGGGTAGATATCCGGCGAGGGTAGATATAGCAAGCAGCGATAAAATATCTGATTTTGTGTAAGACGTCTTGCCAAGAAGCTTTCATCATCAAGTTATCGCTTTCAACTGAGCACAAACGTGACTAAACAAACCTTCAACAAGCCCCTGTTTTTATTGCTATGGTTAGCCGGATTTGTTGGTGAGCTATCTACGCTGTGGGTCGATATTCCAATCGATATCTTAACTGAGTCTGTTGAGTCGGTGCCGCTGTCACCCTTGGCAATCAAGCTAGTTGGATTGTTGCAGTCTGTGGTACTCCTGACTGTTGCGACTTGGGGCGGCGTTGTCCTTTCGCCAAAAGTTGCTCTATCTGCTCCTTTCTCAGAAGCTATTGCCAATAGATCAGTCCGTCCGTGGCAAGCAATACAGCCGCAGCTCATCCCGGCTGCCCTGGGTGGACTCATGGGATTAGGTTTAACGCTTATCTGGTTTGCAATCCTGAAACCCTTTCTGCCAAGCGACTTTCTATCCGCTGGGTCTCAGATGACGGTGCCTTTCATCGTGCGCTTGCTAAAAGGGGGTATTGCCGAGGAGATCGTACTGCGTTGGGGGCTGATGACATTCCTCTTGTGGGCCTTATGGCGCTTTTTACAAAGGCGAAAGGGTACACCCTATATGAGATATGTCGTTATTTCTATCCTGGTTTCTGCAATCGTCTTTGGCTTACTTCATCTACCCGCAGTAGCTGTGCTCAGTACGGAAATAACACCTGCTTTAGTGCTTTACATCGTTGTCGGTAATGCTTTGTTTGGCACTATAGCTTGTGCCGGATGCATTCGGTACAAGCGCGTTGCTTGGCCCGTTGTCACGTCATGGTTTCAGCCAATATGCTGTACCTCAGCCAAGCGACCAAAGCTATATAGCAGGATATCTGTATTGGCAAGTTGGACTAGAGAGTGCCATTTTGGCCCATATGCTTGTTCACGCCTTTTTGATCATGGTTCAATCGCTAGCGCCTTCTCTTTCTGCCTAGCGACAAAAACAATAGGAGATATTAAACATGACATCTGATATCACAACTTTTTCAACCTCTTTTCAACCCTGGACGGCTCGATATGCAAAGCTGGTCGCAGTTTTTCTAGCCTATGGCGCTACAGTTCATATCGGTAATATGGCAGGACTCTCAGGAACGCCCTGGCTGGCAACGCCGTTGCTCTGGCGCTGTATGGATATCGCCCTCTTAATATTTGATGTAGTAGCCGCAGTTAGCCTGTGGAAGGGGCTGGGCTGGTCGGCGTGGTTTGTTTTCGGTGGCATTGTTCTATTGCAGTTTGTGCCGTATACCTTGTTGCGATCGCACTTCATCCTCAAACCCGAAGACGCCCAAACCCTCAATGGTCTAATGGGCACCGAAGCTGTCTTACTCGCTCTGTTCTTAATCCTGCTGCTTGCCAAAAAGTAGCCGAAGTCGCCCTTTAGACCGTTCTAAAAACTTAAAAGGAGAGGTTAAAAATGACCGTTATGCAGAAAGTTGCAAGCTTCTTTCATATGACCGATAGCGTCTGGGCTCGCCATGCAAACCCATGGAGCGTGTGGACTCGCTATGTGGCATTGCCGGTTCTGGTGATGGCTATTTGGAGTCGGGTTTGGCTGGGCTGGGGAGCCGTGGTTCCAAGTGCGATCGCGCTCATCTGGATTTGGCTCAACCCTCGCATATTTCCCAGACCACAAACCACCCATCACTGGGCGTCCAAGGCCGTCTTAGGCGAACGCGTCTGGCTAAACCGTCAGCAACGGCCTATTCCACAACATCACAATCCGGTCATCGCCTTCACCAACATGGTAAATGTCGTAGGATTTTCCATTTGCTTGACTGGCCTCATCACCTTGTCACCTTGTTTGACAGTCTTCGGATTGTCCTGGATCATCCTAGGAAAGACCTGGTTTTTAGATCGAATGGTTTGGGTATACGAAGACATGAAAACACATCCACAGTACAGCAAATGGCTCTATTGAAGCATCCAGATTGACCGGCTTGATCGTCACCACAATTGTGTTTCAACCAGACTCTAAAAAGAAAAGTACAGATCACCTCAATAGCGAGCTGTACTGCTTTCAGTAAAAGTACGACAATATTTAGCTAATGTTTAGCTATAGATACACTGAGTTATGTCATGAAAAATACAGCTATAGAAACGATTAATGACCCAACACAAGTTCAAATCGATCTACTGCGGTATCCGCCTGGGGAGGCAAACTGCCTCTTTGAAGGTGAGCATACGCTGTTTATGTCGCTGGCTACTCGCCCGGTTCATTACCTACAAGCCCAGGATGGCAAGACACATACAGGCTTGTACCAACGAGGAGAGATATTAATTACTCCAGCGAATACACCGCTGTTTGTGCGATGGGAGGGGGAGGAGCATTGCCTGAGAATTCGGCTAGCAGATGAGTTTATGCGGAATGTTGCGAGGGAGACGGTGGTTGGAGAGTGCGATCGCATCACCCTAAAACCCGAATTCCAGACCCGCAATCCCCAGCTCGAATCCATCAGCACCATGCTACTCAACGAACTTCAGCAGGGCTCACTATCCAACCGCCTTTACATTGATTCTCTCTCTAATATTCTGGCCGTAAACTTGCTCAGGCAACACGCCACAACAAGACCACATTTACCCATCTACGAAGGTGGCTTACCCTCTCGTCAGCTACGGCAGATCTTAGACTATATTGATGTCCATCTCGATCAAGAGATTAAACTAGCCGACCTAGCTCAACTGTTAGATATAAGTCAATTTCACTTCAGTCGCTTATTCAAACAGTCCCTCGGCATATCGCCATACCAATATCTACTGCAGCAGCGAGTAGAATGCGCAAAGCAGTTGTTGAAAAACACAGATCGATTAATCACTGATATTGCCCTCGCCTGTGGCTTTAACAGTCACAGTCATTTGAGCAAACAGTTCAAACAGCTAACCGGGATGACTCCCAAAGCTTACAGGTCGAGCTAGCCCTAATCAAAACCTGTCCTAATGTGTCCTAATGTCTCCCAATGAGGGATAACCTCACACTGATTCAACGACTCAACAATACTGACTCAACAATACTGACTAAACGATACTAATTAAACAATACTGATTAACTCTAGCTCAAAGGTTAAATCCTGCCCGGCCAAAGGATGGTTGCCGTCTAGGGTAATTTGATCCCCCTGAATATCGGTAATAGTAACGGCCATAGCTTCACCGCTAGGCACTTGCATTTGAAGTCTTTGTCCAACTTCTAACTCAAAGTCGGCAGGGATGTTGGCTCGCTCAATGTCTGCCACCATTTCTGGCCGGTAAGGGCCATAGGCTTCAGCAGTGGGAATGGTTTTGGTGATCGATTCACCAGGTACTAGCCCAGTAACAGCTTCATCAAATCCAGGGATCACCATGCCGCTCCCCAAGGTAAACTCCAACGGCTCACGACTTTTAGAAGAGTCGAATATTTGACCGTTGTTAAGGGTGCCTGTGTAGTGAACTTTGACCGTATCGCCTGCTTTTGCCTGAATCATGGTGAGGTGAGAAGCTTAGAGATGAAGTTTGCAGCGTCATTAAAGTTTAGATCGTTATGGATGAGCTTGCAGCATGGATGAGCTTGCGGCGTACCCATTCGATTCTTCATTTTTGTAATATATGTAATTTTCCTGATGCTTCTCAAAACTGACTGTATAAGAATATATACAAAGGCTTTAAGCTTTAGACAATACATGTTTGGACATGGATGATTGCAAGTGACATTGCAAGTGACGATGGGGAATCAACACTGCAAAGAGTGCTCTATCGTCTCAGCGTTGGCTTTCAGATTTTGAATAAATTGTATTTTTTGATACAATTTTTATGTGAATATTGACTCAATCACAAGATTTTTCAATTTTTTCAACTTATAGCCTCAACTTTATAGATAGTTTAGAAATAGATTTTTTTCCTGCGTTGCTTTATCACCTCCCGTTTACGTGTCATATCCCTTTCTCAAAAATTGCCGCCTAAAGCGTCCTCCTAACCTATTACTGCGCTCGGTATTCATAGTGGGTTTACTTGCCTTGTCCTGTGGGTTGCAGGTTTTCACTCAGCAAAAACAATCCGGAGAGCATGTTGAGCGTGTGCTATCGCCACTGGTGAAGATGGTTCAAGAACAGATAGTGCAATAGCGAACCATAAACTATCAGCGTAGGCAGGCTAAGTAAGCGTAAGCAGGCTAAGTAAGTGCAAGCAGGCTAAGTAAGTGCAAGCAGGCTAAGTAAGCGCAAGCGGTCTAGTGTACTAGACTAAGGCTAAAGAAAAGCAAGACGCAAAATGGGTATAAGGGTGCGCATTAAACCTTGGCAGATTGCGGTATTGGTAGCGCCCATTGCCGCTATCGTGGTGTTTTTGCTGATGGCTGCAAGTCAGCAAATTCGCACTTGGGGGCTGAACTGGGTTTGGGCAGTGGTGATTTTTGTGCTGCTGGGCTGGCGGTGGCTGGTTGTGCACTGGACTCGCCCAGCTTTGGCACAATCAGCCGCTCTGGTGGCTGAGGTGAATGCTGAACTTGAGGCAAAGTCTCAACTGTCGTTGGCTGCGGGTGATGCGGGTGATGTAGGTGAACTGATAGAAGCTGAGCTTGCCCAATTGTTGCAGGTAGCGGCTGAAGATCCGCCCATTTGGGAAGATTGGCCAACTTTTTGGCAGCGGGCGCTGTCGTTGGTGACATTGGTATCCCAGGCCTATCATCAGAGGTGAAACGGCCTTTGCTCAATATCTATGTGCCTGAAGCCTACAGCTTGATTCGAGGCACGGTGGATGACACTGATCGGATCATGCAAAAGCTTTCGCCGGTGCTGGGCCAAGTTTCGATTGGGCAAATGGTCGAGGGCGTAGAGCTATACCGTAAGTTAGAACCCTCGGCAAAGAAGGTTATCAAGGCTTTTAACTGGGCGCAGTGGGTGCTGAATCCGGCAGCGGCGATCGCTCGTCAAACCAGTGCCAAATACACCGACCAAGCCAACCAAGAAATATTGCTCAACCTCAGTAACGTGCTGCGCGAAGCAATACTCCGAAATTTAGCCCAGCAGGCGGTAGCGCTCTATGGTGGCGGGGCTAAAGTCGCTTTCGCTGATATTACGGCGCAGGTGCCAGCCATTGCTAAGGCCAAAACTGAAACCCTAAGAGAAATTCTATCGCGAGCTGAACCGGCTGCCAGTGTTGAACAAAAACCGGTCAATATTTTGCTGGTAGGGCGGACTGGGGCGGGCAAAAGCAGTGTGATTAATACCTTATTTCGTTCACCGCAGGCAGCGGTGGATGTACTGCCAAGTACGGATAAAATACAGAGCTATCGCTGGCAAGACGAGTGGGTGGGCAAGGCCAACAGTGGGGAGAGTTTGGTGCTCTGGGATACGCCAGGATATGAGCAGGTGGCTGGAGCTGCACTGCGATCGCAAGTCATTGACTATGCCCATGAAGCTGATCTGTTGTTGCTAGTCACCCCGGCTTTAGATCCAGCGCTACAAATGGACGCTGATTTTTTACAAGAGATGCGCGCTGAGGTGAGTGATCTGCCTGCGATCACCATTGTCAGCCAAGTCGATAAACTGCGGCCCATTCGTGAGTGGAGTCCGCCCTACCATTGGCGCACCGGACAGTGGCCCAAGGAAACCGCCATTCGTGAGGCTGTGGCCTACCGGGCAGAACAACTGGGTGCATACTGCTCCCAAGTGCTCCCACTGGTGGCTGAAAATGCGCAGCGATCGGCCTGGGGAGACCAAGCACTCGCAGAAGCGCTGCTGAGTGCGATCGCGCCTGCCAAACAACTGCGGCTGGCCCGTTTTCTGCGCAGTCAAGAAGCTCGCATAACGGCCGCCGCCAAAATCATCGACCGCTACACCTTTCAAATGGCAACGACCGAAGGACTGACAAAGCTGCTCAAAAGCCCTATTTTGCAGTTTATTTCCACCTTGACTACCGGCACACCCGCCCTAGGCGTGCTGCTCACCGAAAAGATTCCGGCCGAGGAGGTTCCTCTGGTGCTCGGCAAGCTGCAGATGGCCTATGAGCTATTTTCTTTGTTGACTGAAGGGGGACTGGGCGCCGCTAGTTTTGATCTATTGGCGCTGTGGCCACTGCTGCTGAATAACCATATTGCAGCAGCAGATTCAATCGATGGGACTGCCGCTACACCGAAATCTGCCCAACAGCAAGCGTGGGCCTTTGGTCATGCCCTCAGTGAATATTGGGCCGAGGGTTTACCACTCAACCAGCTAGAAAAGCGGATTGCGTTTTACCTCACCCAAAGCTGACTCTAAGGTCTCCTCAAGGGGCGTTTAACTCGCTGCAACGAGGACTGAGTCGCCTTCAATTTTGGCCGCGTACTGCGCTAGGGGCTTATCGGCTGGGCCGTTGACGACGCTGCCATCGGGGTTGAACTTAGAGCCGTGGCAAGGGCAAGCAAAGAGATCTTCTTGCCATGCGACCGTGCAGCCCGTGTGGGTGCATTTGGCGCTAAGGGCGATCAGCGCGCCAGCACTCGTAGGATCTTCAATCACAATCACCGGCTCACTAAAAGCATCTGAAGTGAGGAAACCTTGCTGTGTCAGCTCGGCGGTGGTGCCAACCAGGGTAAACTCACCGCCACCGCTCTCCGTCGGGATAGGGGCCGAAGCATCCTCTGCTGTCGCGGTAGGGGCCTCTGTTTCTGCTTTGGGTGTGCAGGCGGCAAGCGCGACAGGGAAAGAAGCGCGATCGCGCCTACGCCCATCCAACTTAAAAAGTTACGGCGTTTGATTGAGTAGGGCATGTAGGGTGTTGTCCTGATTAATTTGCAAGAAAATTATGCTAACCACCAACTGGCAAAGGATTTCAGTCGAGATTACTCTCCTGCCAAACTTGACAGATGCAATATGTTTCTCATGTTACGGTCTGCACTCCTAAAACGCATAAAATGTTTTTTGTGAAAACAAATAAAAAGTAATTTAAATAATATTTAACAATCAATATAAAATAAAACTAAATTGAAACTTTATTTCTACATCTAACCTTTTTAAAATTGAGCTACGCCACATTTGGCCCTATAAATCATGATTTTCTCTTCTAAGCAGCTTCCTTGTGGAAAATGGGGAATTTACAGCGATTCTCGCCTTTTGGCTACGGTAGCCAGCCAAAATGTATGCCAAACCATTTTTGCTAACCTCGCGAGCGGTCGAAGGGACAGCCCGGTTGACGATGTCAATGCGCTCTACCAAGCACCTAGTTTGCATCGCTCAGCTTTAGGCTCAGTCGCTATTCAGGCTGACCAACCCGCTGGTAAACCCACTGGTAAACTCACTGGCAAACCCACTGGTAAACCCACTGGTAAACTCACTGGTAAACCCACTGGTAAACTGACCAAAAAACCACTGGCCCAACAGGCGAAGGCAACGAGACCTATCAATCAGTCAGCATTATCAGTGGATTCAAGTTCGCCCAAACGTCAAGCCGCTAACAGCAAGCCTACGGCTAACATCAGAAAATCTTTGAAGTCGAGACGGCAAAACGACATCGCTACGGCCTCCTAAAATGTTGGGCTAAAGATGTTGAAGTTGGGCCAGCAAAAGGCGACAGGTTACGGGCGCTGCACTCGTGGGCTCGCCATCAATTGCCAACGGCATGAATTGCTATTTAAATTGCCATTTGGACTCTATATTTGGACTCTATATTTGGACTCTATATACGTGCTCTTTAGTGACGGCTGCTTGTTTCGTTCAAAAGCTGTTTGTAGTTTGTTAGTGCTTTCTCTATTCGCTAGCGGCTGTTCAGCAACACCTCAGTCTGTAAAGTCGCTGGGAGTCCAATCATCCCCATTATCTTCACCCTCCCCGCTACCCGTAGCTTTGGAGCAGAGTACATCTGGTGAGGCATCGGGCAATGCCGATATTTTGCAGGCGATCGCACCTGCAGTGGTGGTCTATTTAGCGGAGACCCATACCGACGCAGCCGACCATGTCGCTCAGATGGAAATTGTAGCGGCGCTAGCAGCACAACATGAAATTGCGATCGCCCTAGAAATGTTTCAGCGCCCATTTCAGCCTGTATTAGAGGCTTACTTGGCCGGTGAACTCAGTGAGGAGCAATTGATTGCCCAAAGCGAATACGAAACTCGCTGGGGCTATGACTGGGAATTTTACGCTCCGATTTTGCGCTACGCCAAAGCCAACCAAATTCCGCTGATTGCGCTCAACACACCGGCAGAAGTAACCCGTAAAGTGGCCCGCGAAGGACTCGCTAGCCTCGAAGGTGAAGATTTAGACGACATTCCACCCTTAGCGGATATTGATACTGAAGATCCTGATTATCGGCAGCGGCTCATGGAAGTTTTCAAAGCCCATGGCGGAGCCGGTCACAGCTTAGAGTTTGAGAACTTTTTTGCCGCTCAGGTGCTTTGGGATGAGACCATGGCTGAGCACATCGTAGAGCAGCTTACCGCCGAGCCGACAAGGCAGATCATTGTACTGGTGGGTGAAGGTCATATTGCCTACGATCACGGTATCCCGAGTCGGGTAATGCGCCGTTTACCACAAGTCGCACAGGTGAGTGTTCGGCTGGTGCCTGACGAGGCTGAGATAGAACCCGATTTTGCTGATTTTACTTGGCTGACAGGCGCGCAAACATCAGAATAAGGACGAATAAGGCAAGGTCTAGCCCGCCTCTATAGCTGAGGTTTCTATAGCTGAGGTCTCTAGCTGAGGTCTATAGCTGCCGTCTCGGTCTATCTGGCCTCTATTTCATAGTGGCTACTCTATTCCACAGCGACTTTAGAGGCGCGCAGTTGTCCGCAGGCGGCGTCTTTTTCAAGCCCACGGGAGTAGCGGACACTCACCGCAATACCTTTGTCTTTGAGCTGCTGGGTGAAGCCTTCTACCCGTTGACGGGTGGGGCGTTTGTAGTCAACTTCGCTGATGGGGTTGTAAGGAATCAGGTTGACGTGGCTTTGAAAGCCGCGCAGCTCACGGGCTAGCTCTAGGGCATGGGCAGGGTGATCGTTGAGGTCGGCCAGCACAATGTACTCAAAGGTGACGCGACGGCCTGTGAGCTTGACGTAGTCGCGGCACTCATCTAGCAAGGCTTGCAGAGGATAGTGCTCAGCGCTAGGGATCAGTTGAACGCGCAAGGCTTGATTGCTGGCATGAAGGCTAACAGCCAAAGTAACTTGCAGTTGCTGTTCAGCAAGGCGACGAATGTGACCCGGAATGCCCACAGTGGAAATAGTGATCATGCGCTGGCCGATGCCGATATCTTGGTTGAGCGATCGCACCGCTGCTACCACGTTATCGGTATTGAGTAAAGGCTCACCCATGCCCATAAAGACAATATTACTCACCCGACGGTGAAAGTCTTCTTGCACAGTAAGCACCTGATCGACAATTTCGTGGATAGCCAAATTGCGAGCAAAACCACCTTTGCCAGTAGCGCAAAAGTCACACCCCATAGGACAACCAATTTGGGAAGAAACGCACACCGTTAGCCGTTTATCAGACGGAATGCCAACCGCTTCAATGATGTGGCCATCGGTAAGCTTGAGCAAATATTTCACACTGCCATCGGGCGATTCAGAGCGATAGTGAAGATGCGATCGCCCCACCAGAACATCTTTGACCTGAGCGCGCCACTGTTTGGGAAACACCGTCACCTGCTCAAGCGAGCGAATCCCCTTGTGGTAAATCCATTGATGTAGTTGCTTGCCTCGATAAGCAGGTTGGCCCTGCTGGATAACCCATTGGGTGAGCGATTCTACAGAGCGGCCCAATAGGGGAAGATCGGTGGGCAGGTCGGTGCTTGGCAAGCTGGCCGATTGATTGACCGGTTGATTGACCGGTTGATTGACCGGTTGATTGACCAATTGATTGACCGATTGATTGGCCAATTGATTGGCCGGTTGATTGGCCTTATCTGCTGTTTCTGCGATCGCCACCATGAAAACAAATCCGTCTAAAGCTCTATTCTAAAGCGCTAGCCCCTTATCTTAAGCACTAGTCTTAAGCACTAATCTTAAGCGCTAGCCTCTGAATCTCAAGCGCTAGCCTCTAGCTTGGGCGCTAACGCCAGCAATCAAAATCACCATCACCTCGAATTAGAGCTATCCCCTTCATTAATCAAATCCACCAAGCCCTCCGTCAAGGCCCGAGGATCCATAAACAGCACTTTAGAGTTTTGGCTCTCACCGATTTTTTGATTGGCCTCTACGTATCGCTGCGCCAGCATATAATTCAGCACTTCTCGCTGATTGTCAGTTTCCTGCAGCGCCTTAGACAGGAGTTGCATCGACTTCACAGTTCCCTCAGCCTCCAAAATAGTGGCGCGCTTTTTAAAATCAGCCTCTTTCTCCTGCTGCATGGCATCAATGACGTTTTGGGGTGGATCTAACTTTTGAATCTCCACCCGATTCACCTTTAAGCCCCAAGGTGCAGTAGCCTCATCCAGCACATCTAACAGAGCACGGTTCATCGTTTCCCGCGAAGAAAATAAGCTTTGGAAGTCCATTTTGCCAACCTCTGAGCGCAGGGTCGTCACTACCAGCTCCTGCATCGCAAACTCAACGTTTTCAATGGCGTAGTAAGTTCTTTCCAAATTGTAAATTCGCCAGTAGATAATCGCATCGACCTCCAGATTCACACTGTCTTTAGTAATCGCCCGTTGGGGCGGAATATCTAAAATTTGCTCTCGCAGCGTATCTTCAAGGACAACGGAATCTAACAGCGGCACAATAAACCGTAATCCGGGCTCAAGGGTGCCTCGGTAACGGCCTAAGCGTTCGACCAAAGCAGCATTGCCCTCTTTGATGATGCGCGCCGAGCTAGCACCATAGCCAAAAATCATAAAGGTGAGAATGAGGAAGATTGATGAAACCATGGCCGGTAACTCTTAAAAGTGTGCTCTTTGCTTAGCACGTTTGCCGAAAAAAGTATAGACGAAAAGTAGAGCCCTCTGTCAGTCATGGCTGTTGACCTTGGGGATATTTCTTCTAGGAATGATTCTTCTGAGGGATGGACTAGCGATGGACTAGCGATGGACTAGCGATGGACTAGCGATGGACTGGCTATGGACTGGCGATGGGCTAATATTCTCCCGTGTGTTTCGGTAGACGTCACTCAACACCTACCGGGAACGCTAATAACAACGCTGATGAAATTTATTCGATGTTACCCATCTGAGTTGATATAGCAAACCTCCTCAATCAACCCGACCGACACCATATCAGCACTATATAGCGCTGGTAATAGCGCCTTTAACTCAACGGCACTTTCCTTCCCCTGATTCAACGACACTTACTGACTTAACGGCACTCACAGCATAAGCAATGGCAATGTCTACGGTTTCGGTTCATGAGCAAGCAAACCTTTCCGCTCAAGCAGTTTATCAACGACTTGCAGACAATATTCAACAGGTTGTCAAAGGCCAATCTGCCGCAGTGCGTAAATTGCTAGCCGCTTTCGCCAGCGGCGGCCATGTTCTGCTAGAAGATCATCCCGGCACGGGCAAAACGACGCTGGCAAAAGCGCTCGCATTATCCGTTGATGTTTCTTTTAAGCGCATTCAATTTACACCAGATTTACTACCGTCAGATATTTTGGGGGTGTCTATTCTCGATCCGGAGCAGCGCACGTTTCACTTTCACGAGGGGCCAATTTTCGCCAATATTATTCTGGCTGACGAAATTAACCGAGCCTCTCCTCGTACCCAATCGGCCATGCTAGAAGCGATGGCTGAGGCCCAAGTCAGCATTGATGGCAGCTTAAAAAAGCTGCCTGCGCCGTTCTTTGTCATTGCCACGCAAAACCCTGTAGATGCCCGTGGCACTTACCCGCTGCCCGAAGCACAAATGGATCGCTTCGCCTTACAGTTTCAGTTGGGTTACCTCAGCCCAGCCGATGAGGTGGAAATTTTATCCAACCAAATCTTGCATCAAACGCAGGGTCATCCGATTGAACAGTTGCGCCCTTGTGTGTCGCTAGCAGATATTTTTATGCTGAAGCAGCAGGTACAGACGGTACGCGTCAGCCCAGAACTCAGGCGTTATGTCGTCGATATTGTCAATGCGACTCGCCGAGCTGAAGACATCCAGTTGGGTGCTAGTCCTAGAGGATCGCTGGCATTAATGAAAGTTTCCCAAGCACTGGCACTGTTTGATGGCTATGACTTTGTCACGCCAGATCAGATTCGAGAAATGGCTGTGCCCGTTTTAGCCCATCGTTTGGTTATGTCATCGCCAGCACAGTTTGCCGGTAAAACGGCTGCCAGTGTGGTTGGCGATATTCTGAAAACCCTACCGGTTCCGGCTTGAGCGATGAATCGGCTTTTCTATCGATTGTTGCGATTTAACCATCGGCTCAAGCAGTGGCTGTTGAAGGGGTTGACGCCCAGCGGCTTAGGACTGTTGGGCTGCCTTTTGATGGCTGGCATGATTGGGCTTGATATTAAACGAAGTCTGTCGTATCAGGTATTTGCTTTTACGATGGCTTTGATGGGGGTGGCAGTTGCCGCTAGCCGCTTTGGTCGCTGCCGTTTGAGGGCGACTCGCAGCCTGCCTCGTTTTGGCACGGTGGGGATGCCGTTGCGATATCAGGTGCTGCTGCATAACCCAACCCGCCACCGCCAGCGGGGGCTCACATTAATGGAGGCTTTTGCAGATACTTTCCCCAGTTTTCAAGACTTTCAGCGAATTTCTCAAAGCTCAAACAATTCAGCAGCAGCCAGGCGGGCATGGCTCAAGCTGTTGGCCCAGCGGCAATGGGCGATCGCACCAACAATAGAGGTGCCACCCCTAGCGGCCAATGGTGAAACTGAGGTAAGGGGGGAAGTGATGCCTTTGCGTCGAGGGCTGTTGTCGTTTAAAACGCTGACAATGGCTCATCCCGATCCACTGGGTCTGGTGAACCACTATGTCACGCTCGATCTGCCTCAAACTGTACTGATTCTCCCTAAGCGCTATCAGCTTCCTTACCTGGATCTGCCTGGAGCAAGACGGCACCAGGCAGGTGGGTTGGCGTTAGCCTCTTCGGTGGGCGATTCTACAGAGTTTCGAGCCTTGCGAGAATACCGTCCGGGAGATTCTCCGCGTAAAATTCACTGGAAAAGCTGGGCAAAAATTGGCAACCCGATTATTAAAGAAGAAGAAGCTGAATATTCTGTTCGTCACGGGCTGATTTTAGACACATTTCAATCAGATGGGGATAGTGATGAGCGCCTAGAAGAAGCCGTGGCGATCGCAGCCTCTTTTGTCTGTACCCTACAAACTGGTGGCCCAAACCGTGGCCCAAACCGTGGCCCAAACAATCATAGCCAATCCCAAGAAACCCTTTTAGATACGGTCTTTGTCGGTTTACAAGCCCACTGTTTCACCATCGGGCGTACCCTCGGCAATACAGAGCGTTTGTTAGCGTTGCTTGCTTCAGTAGGGCCTTGTCCAGATCAGCCGTTTAGCTCGCTGCTGCCTATCGTGCAGGAAAGGCTGTCGGTATTGAGTGGCTGCATTTGCATTTTCTTAGACTGGGATCGCGATCGCATAGCCCTAGTTGAACAGCTTCAAGCCGCAGGCATTCCCATACTGGTGCTGGTGATTTCTGATGAACAGGGTTTGACAGATACGCCCGATATGAGCTGTTTGTGCGATCGCCACAGCAGCCTTCACATTTTGCATTTGGGCCGCATTCAAGCGGATTTGTCGGCACTATGATCAATCTTCAAACCCATCACCCAACTCATGAAAAACAACTTAACAGTGCCAGCTTGTGTAGTTTGGCCACACTCTTTTGGGGGTGGCAAACAGGACTGATAGTTGTAGCTTTACCCATGGCGCTTTTGCTAGAAGCTCGGCGTATAGCAACACCACGATGGGAAATTTCATCCTCAGATCTCAAAGAAGTAGCTAAGCTTTGTGGCGTTATCTTGGCACTGCTGTTAGTCGTGCTGAGCATTACCAAAAAATCGCTCTTTATTTACAGCGTATTGCAGTGGCTGCCAGTGGCAGCATTCCCTTTGGTCATGATTCAGACCTACGCTTTAGGCGTACAAGCTCTGTTGCGTGAAAGTTTTTCAAGCGCTTTCCCAGGGCCTTCCTCAAGTACCTTTTCAAACGCCTATTCATCCACTCAGGGAATTCGCTATCAGCGCTATCCGATTAATCTTTACTACCCCTACTTCGCAATCTGTCTGCTGGCGGCTAGTGCTGCTGATAGCGATGGTTTTATTTTTTTATAGCGCCCTTACGGCCTTAAGCGCACTGCTAATGTGGACACTCAGACCCAAGCACTCAAACTGGGTGGTATGGGTTTTACTGTTTTGTTTATCTGCAGGCTTAGGCTTCAGCAGCCATGTGCAAATCTCCCAGTTTCAGCAACGTTTAGAAGCGCAGGTGATTGCCATGCTGGGCGATTTGACCATCGGTGCCATTGACCCCGGAGAAAATACTACGCGGATGGGCTCCGTCGGCAAACTCAAACTGTCGAGTAAAATTGCCTTCCGCATAGCGCCAACGCCAAAGATGGCCCTACAGGGAGAGCCAAAGGAAGAACTAAAGAAAGAGTCAAAGAAAGAGCCAAAGAGACATCTAGAGATCAAGCCAGCGCACCCACCCACCAGCACCTCAGACGAAAAAGCAGCAGATATTTTCCCCTTACTGCTACGTGAGGCGACCTACAATCAATACCAACTGTCGTCTTGGACAGCGACAAATTCTCTATTTGAGACAGTTCCACCACGAACAACCGAGGGTGAGTGGCTACTATCATCGCCGCAGCGGCAAGTAACAACCATCACAATTTCTGATGATTTGGAGCGTGGTGACGGCGTTCTCCCCTTGCCCCAAGGAACCACCATGATCCGACAATTGCCTGTCGCCGAAATGCAGCAAAATCAGTATGGTGCAGTGCAGGTAGATGCCACAGGCAATGCCGCTTATACCGTTGATTTTAATATCACGGATGTCGATGCAGAGCAAGGCATTCAAGCTCCCCCTACTGCCACCGATTTACAAATTCCTCAGGCAGACAAAGCAGCAATTGAAACCACTTTAAAGCGCCTTGCTATAGCCGGTAAACCTGAGCGAGAAAGGGTCAGCCAAATTGCAGCCTATTTCCAAGACTTTCAATACTCTCTGGATCTGCTGCGCCCGGATGCGGCAACTACGCCTATCTCCGATTTTTTACTGCATATCCAGGCGGGCCACTGCGAATATTTTGCCAGCGCCACAACCCTACTGCTGCGGGGTGCTGGCATTCCGGCGCGGTATGCAGTGGGCTATTTGGCCCATGAGTTTAGCCCTCTAGAGGCAGCCCTTTCAAGGTCACTAATAGACAGTTTAATAATCAGTTAAGACTACTGGTATAGAACCATTCCAAGCTATCGGCTGCTGCCCTTGAAAGCATTACGATAACTAAAGTCGCTGTACCCAATTT
>JAAUPS010000302.1 GCA_012033015.1 Phormidesmis sp. RL_2_1 | reverse complement strand
CGACTATCTAAAAGTATTCGACTATCTAAAAGTCATTCGACTATCTAAAAGTCTTCGACTGTCTAAAAAGTCTTCGACTATCTAAAGCTTTGGTCGCTTGGCTGAGGTACAGCACGCTAGCTGAAGCCTCTACAGTGACAACAGGCCAAGCGACGCGCGTGTACCCGTTGGCGTAGCCTCGCGCCATCGGCGTTATGCATCCGGCACACGCTATATAGCTTCTATCGGGTTAGTTAGCTACTGCTAGTCATCGCTGGAAACCTTGACGAGCAGTAGCTAACTTGACGAGTATCGGTGAGACCCTGCGTCGCTTGGCGGCGCTAAGGAATGCTCACCAAGACAAAGTCAGAATGCATCCTTACTTTGCTATATATCTTCTAGGTGTCTACTTAGGTGTTTACTATTTAAGTGGCTACAGTTAGCGCCAATGCATTACCAATCATCGGTTCTCTTAGAATATGGAGTGCCTGCATAAGGCTGTATGCCCGTTGCTGGATAAGCATCATCATGGGGACTAAAAATCCGATAAAACCCCTCGGCCAAGTAGTTAAAGACGCTGTTGAGAGTTTGGAAAAATGTCATGGCTTAAGCTCCTTTAGATTTTTTGAAGAGATAACGATTTTGAAGAGATGAACGATAGCGTCTACCGAGTTACCGAGGCCATTTTCATTGGCTGGCTCATCGGCTGATTCATCGACTGATTCATCGACTGATGGATTGGCTGCGGCTGAAACTGGTGTTTAACAGCAGGTAACTTGACTAGCAAAGTTAGGTTTTATTGTTTTTCGACAATTTTTCGACAACGGCTGCTTGTTAAATGAGGGTTGCTGAATATTTTCAGCTAGACGTTATCAACAAGCGAAGTTAAGGTTCAAATTGTCATGTTGCAGAAGCATGTTTGCAGCATAGCAAGTTGAACCTGATGACCTCCTAGCTCTAAAGAGATTTGAGCGATAAATCAGATATATCAATCAACAACTGTGGGCAGTTGTGGGCAGTTGTGGGCAGTAACAAGTTGTGGACAGTAACAAATGTATGCCCATGAAATAATGAAGGTAGGCAGTATATAGCGCCGATATAGAGTTAGCAGTGTGCAACCATTGCCTGTAAAGGTAATGGCAAAACTCTTCTCAAACTTTGCGAATTTCAGGAATCGTTCTATTGAAGGCTGAATCTATGGATGGCGAAGATGAATGATGGTAAAGATGAAATGTGAGCGTGAAATTCGCCCACAGCTTCTTTTTTAAGATTCTCAGCTTTTGATTTGTACCCGTGTGCTAGCGAAACGGCCCTGAATGTTTAAAGAACACTGGACAAAAAGCAAAAGTAATTGAGAGGGTAAGTCACCAAGGGTAGCGAAAATGGCAGTGTGTTGCCGGTAAAGAAGGTTTCGCCTAAAAGACATTAGCCCTAAAAGACATTAGCTATGAAATACATAACCTCATCATTCTTTTAGATACCATTGGATACTCTATATATTCTAGAGCGCTAATCTTGAGATAAATGCTTCTAAAACGATTCTTTATAACTGCATACGCAACTATATATAGCCTCAAGAGAATAAAGAACATCGTCCTTTTTTGAGCGTAGTCTAGCGCTTGATTCCATCCAAGCCGTTCTGACGTGCTACGGCTAATGCCTTCATTTATAAAGCTCTTGTGACAGCCAGATTCCTGCCAAGCATCAATTTTTAGATCTATCAAAACCTTACACGAAGGGGCTTTGAGAATATTTGAGATAATTCCTAAAAGCTTTATAAAGCAAGGCTTCTGCTATTTTCGATTGAGCCCCAAAAACCAGACAACTGAGAATCCTCATAAATATGGTTGCTACGTTTCGTTAATTCACGCGCAACTACCCAACGGCTATCATACCTAAAACTGTGGCCACAACGAATGCACCTAGAAACGCGCTAAAACAACCATGCTTGAGTTCAATGTATCCAACACCTGCTGAAATTTTCATAGCAGTTGTGTCTGCAACCAAGGTAAAACCTGTACCTGTTGTGGAATCTGCTAGCTGAAGAGCAGTTGGTATTGCGGCTAGTAATGCGCTATGGCGCAGATGCCAGCGTCCATTTGACAAGCTCAGACCTGACTGAAAGTGTCGCCATTTGAAGGGTTCTGAAGATGGCCTGAGGTCGGTTGCGATCAAGGCATCTCAGCAGACCAAGTCAGAGCCTATAGCGTGTGCCGGATGCATAACGCCGATGGCAAGGCTACGCCAACGGGTACCGCGACTCACTTGGCCTGTTGTTCTGTAAAGGTTTCACCGAAATATCTGTAGTCTAGCCCAGTGAGAAACGCTATAGTTATCGAATGTAAGGGCTAACCTTGCTTGTATCCCATTGTCCCTCTTTCTACAGAACAGTCTTGTTTGTAACTGATCCAGCCCGTGCTTCTATACTTTTATTGACAGGATTAATGGTCATTGGACTGGGCTTTTTTATCCGCGCTTCCACCAAAGATCGGATTGAAGTGGCGCGGTTCGGCTCACTGCAAAAGGCCGATGCTTTAAAGCAAGCCGTGCTCAAGTATTTTCAGGCTAGAGCCTATCGCCCAATTGCAGAAGACTCAACTGCAGACACCTCAACCGTAGACATGACGACATTAGTCGGCCTAGTTAGCCCTAGCATTTTTATGGCTGTTTTTTGTCGGCCCTAGCTGCTGTTGGGCTTGTGTGTCTAGCGCTGATGATGGCTACGCTCTTGCCCTTGTGGGGTGGTTTCTTTTTAGGACTCGTTGCCGTATCGCCTTTGGCAGGTGTTTTTTATTGGCGTAAGTCTTATCGCACTGAAACGGTCATTGTCAAAATAGAGTCAGCAGCAGGCAGCCCGTCAGGAGACCAGTCAGGAGAGACTGAGCAAAACGATCATCAGTCAGAGATGTTTTTGTCCCGACTTGTGATTAAAGGACATCGAGATGAAATTGCTGACTTGCAAAAAACTTTTGCCCAGCCAGACTTAAAGGCTTGGGCTGGATTAAGCAAATTAGATTAGGGGCTTGCGCGCAAATCATATCCCTAGTGCCATCCCAGGCTGAGTCAAGGGGAAAAGGAAATACAAGAGAAAAAGATGGTCACTTAATTTGGGATTGCAAATCCCCTGACACTGAGCCAGAAAAAGAAACTGGCCCAGAGAAAGACCAGAGAAAGATTAGGTCAGAGAAAGATTAGGTCAGAGAAAATCAGCTTGGAAAACCCAGCACAAAAATAGGAAGGCATTGACGCAATCAAGCCTTCCTATCATCTATCTTCCCATTTTAAATTGCTGCTGATGCGGCACTTAGCTAGAAATCGCTAGTTCTTCTTCCTCTTCAGTCATGAGGAGACGAAGGCTGGGGAACAAAAAGTGATTCTCTTCTACGTACTGAGCGCCAAATAGACCTTTTTCAGCCCAAAAGTAGCGATCAGTGGTATGCTCGTTACGCTTAACAAGCAACAGCGCTGGGGGACAAATGCCCTGCGAATGAATATAGTTGCGAGCAGCGGTTACTGGCTTTTCTTCTCCGCTCTCAATACTGAACTGAGGGACTGCTTCTAAGATGCGTCGCCCTTCTAAACGACGACGACTCTTGCGCTTACGTCTCCGTGCCAAATTTCCTACCTCTTTTATCATTTAACCTAATGTAACGATAGCTACAAAAGGCGTAGACCTTGCAAAATATAGCAGGTGTAACTTAAAATTTCAAGCCGGTTTAAAGTTTTGATAGTGGCTTCTCAAAGGCCGCTGTTGATGCTGTCTCTGCTAGACTACATCAGCCGATGATGCTAGTTTTGGAGGCCGCAGTATGTCGCTAAGCGGCTGCCGCAGCACATTATCAAAGCAGGGTAAAATGTAAAAAACTTTACATTTTACTCTGTTCATTCTGAGCAAGCTTAATTTTTCTTATTTGAACTAATTGTCAAAGTATGACTGCTAAAGCCTAGCCTGTGAGACGCCAGCCTGTTGAGACGCCTGTTGAGACGATAGATGAGCGTGATGATCGCCAGTCCTGAATTCATATCGCTTTGTAGGACGCAGCTACGGCTGTTGAGCCAACAGATAGAAAATTCTTCTGCAGCGTTATATCTGGCAGATATTGGTGCGGGCCTTTCCGTAGAAAAGGTCGATACCATTGCTGGCGGCACGAGCACAAGGCGGCCGCAGCGGGCTCAGGCTAACTTTGTTCCTGTTGTCAGCTATCCTGAGCCGGTCGAGAGTTGGGTTGCTAATTTTGAACGTGCCACATCTTGGGCGACTCACGGTAACCATGCTGGCCATAGAGACCGTGACGATAGCTACGCTAATAGTCATGCTTTGGCACTGCCGGGCACAACGGATGCTGCTGACTCAGTGATCGTATCAGCCGTGTCACAAGGTGGGCTCGATTCATTGTCGTTTGAGTTGCCTGCTGATTCACTCAATGTTGAGCCTGCGCCGAGCTTTGATGAGCCGGTCGCGGTTGCCGACACTGAACCGTCGCCAACAGGCGATGCGTCATCATTTAGCTGGCCCCATATTTTGCATCCGGAACATCAGTTGGTGGTGCCGCTGGTATATACCGAGGTGGTTGTGGGCCTGTTGGTCAGTGTTATAGGAGGCTCTAGTGATGCTTCTGCAGAAAATCGGGTCTGGCAAAATGAGGAACGTAGCCATGTTGAAACAGTCGCTCAAGCTTTGGCTGCCGGTTGTGTGCTAGAGCGACGCAATCAGTGGCTGCAAGCACAACTCGATCATAAGCGAGGACTGCAAAGCCATCAGTCAGAAGTGTTTCACAATTTATTGCATCAGTTCCGTAACCCGCTCACAGCGGTATCTACCTTTGGACAACTGTTGGTAAAACGATTGGAGCCCGAAGATGATAACCGGCCAGTGGCTACTGGTATTGTGCGAGAAAGTAAGCGGCTTAGAGAACTGGTGACTCATTTTGATGAGGCGGTGGCGGTTGGTGATGCCGATTGGATGGCTGGCGGTACGTCTGAAGGGGCGCTCATGCCGCTGTCCGCTTCGACTCAGATGTTGTTGCCGTCCCATCGACCGGATGATCAGCACAAGCTTGATTCGCTAGGTCATGTGCTGACGCTTTCGGCTCAGTCTTTGCCAGAAATTGTGGAGCCTGTTTTAGCGGTATCGAGAATTGTAGGCGCTGAGAAGGGGGTGCATTTACAGGCGCAAATTGCTGCTAATACGCCTCTTGTGTGGGGAGAGGCAGAGGCGTTAGGTGAAGTGGTGAGTAACTTGGTAGACAATGCGGTGAAATATTCGCCTCCGGGCGCACAGGTGTGGGTGCAAACAGGGGTGAGTCGCATGGGGGAGCGTGATGATGGGGATAACGGTAAGGGCGATCAACACTATCACGAGCAACATTACCAGGGTATTGTGGTGGGTGATACGGGGCCTGGTATTCCGGCGGCTGACTTGACCCGGTTATTTGAGCGAAATTATCGAGGGGTGCAGGCTGCAGGCGATATCCCAGGAACGGGGTTGGGATTGGCCATAGCACGATCTTTGGTGGAAGAGATGCATGGCTCGATTGAGGTGATTACGCCAGCAGTGGGGACGCCTTGGGTGCCTATGCCTTGGATGCCGACCAGTGAAACAACTGAAACAAGCAAAACAACTGAAACAACTGATGGTGAGCAAGGCGCGAACTTTGGCCCTGGTACGGTTTTTATTGTGTGGTTGCTGGAAGTAGAGCAGGGGTGATGTCTGTTTTCCTATATTCCTTCATTCCTTAGCGCGCCAAGCGACGCAGGGTGCTCACCGCTGTTCTTGGTGAGCATTCCTTAGCGCCGCCAAGCGACGCAGGGTCTCACCGCTGTCTTGGTGAGCATTCCTTAGCGCCG
>JAAUPS010000301.1 GCA_012033015.1 Phormidesmis sp. RL_2_1 | reverse complement strand
AAACGGTTGTTTCCCTAGGCTGTGATATTCCTGAACGAATATGGGGCTCTCAGCTTGCAGAGTGGCATCGCGATATTTCAACGGCACAGACCCATGTACCGTTGCAGCCTAAAAAAGCTGATGAGTATCATATAAAAACCGCGATGAGAACCGCTTTTGGCATACCGATCATTGCCAATGAACAAACCCTAGCGGTGTTGGTTTTTTACAGTCAACAAGCAATTGAAGAAAATAAACAGCTTGTTGACAGCATCCATGCGATGTCTATTCCCATTGGGATGCTAGTACAGCAATGGCAGGCTGAAACAGCTCTTAAAGAAAGTAAAGCAAAATTGGCGAGCGAAAAAGAGCTTGCTAAAGTGACTTTGCAGTCCATTGGTGATGCAGTCATTACAACCGATGCCAACGGGTATATTCAGTCTATTAATCCCGTCGCTGAGAGTCTGACAGGTTGGCTTCAAGAAGAGGCCATTGGCCAGCCTTTATTGACCATATTTACCCTCATTCACGAAACGACCCGAGAGCCTATTGTTAATCTCCTAGACTGTGCTGTAACAGCCCAAACAACTGCAGATACCGTCAATCATGTGCGATTGATTACACGCAGGAAAGATGGGATTAATATTGAAGCGTCCGTAGCGCCGCTACAAACTGACGATGGACGTTTGCTGGGCAATATTATTGTATTTCACCGTGCTTCTAAAACTCGTCAGCTTGCCCGTCAGCTCACGTGGCAAACCCGCCATGATGCGCTCACTGGCCTGCTCAATCGTAAAGAGTTTGAAAGGCGTGTGAGGCAGGCGGTTGACAATGCCTCTACCCACCATAAGAGCCATGCACTGTGCTATATCGACTTGGATAATTTTAAAATTGTCAATGATACCTTCGGCCACAGTACAGGGGATGAACTTTTAAAGCAAATAGGTCAACTGCTGCGCAAGCATATTCGCACTGCAGATACCGTTGCGCGATTGGGCGGTGATGAGTTTGGGCTGCTGCTAGAGTATTGTTCGTTAGGTAACGCGAGCCGGGTTGTCCATGAGGTAAAAGAAGATCTGAAGACCCTACGCACTGCTTGTCATGGTAAAACGCTGGCGGTAGGAGCTAGTGTTGGGGTGACAGCCATTACTCGAGAGACTAGCAGTGCTGCTATGGCGATGAGCAATGTCGAGACGGCTTGTCATTTGGCTAAACGCAAAGGCAGTAACCGTGTTCATATTCACCAACTCAATGATGTTGAATTGGATCAACAGCGAGACGAAATTCAGTGGGCTGCTTACATTTCTGAAGCGTTAGAAACCGGGCAGTTTAGGCTGTTTTTTCAATCTATTTTATCGATTGATCCAGCTTGTCCTTCGGCAGAACATTATGAAGTTCTCTTACGCCTACGTAATCCAACCGGCGTTCTGGTGTCGCCGAGTGCCTTCATGCCTGCGGCTGAACGCTACAATCTGATGCCCCTGATTGATCGCTGGGTGGTGACAACATTGTTTTCAACTCAGGCCCTTCACTATCAGCATGTTTGGTCGCAGACTCAACTCACCCATGACTGTGACAGTCATTTGTATTCGGTCAATCTTTCGGGAGCAAGTATCAATGATGATGAGTTTATTGACTTTCTCAAGGCACAGTTCGTTGAGTATAAAATTCCACCTGAACTGATTTGTTTCGAAATTACAGAAACGGCTGCTATTGAGAATCTTGAGAAGGCTACTCAGTTTATTGACGAGTTACGGTCGCTGGGCTGTCAGTTTGCCCTGGATGATTTTGGTAGTGGGATGTCTTCGTTTGCCTATTTGAAGGCGTTGCCGGTTGACTATCTTAAAATTGACGGACGCTTTATTCAAAATATTCTCAACGATAAAATAGATACTGCGATGGTGACGGCTATTCATCAGATGGCAGAGGTGATGAATATTCGTACAGTGGCTGAATTTGTTGAGAATGAGGATATCCTGAATCGACTCAAAACGTTGGGTATTAGCTATGCTCAGGGGTATGGTATTGCTAAGCCTGAGCCTTTATAGTGGTTCCCGGATGCATTGGGAAACCGCGAGTTACTTTGTCCGTTGGAACACGAGGCTTTTAGCTAGGTTGCTATACCTTGGCCCAGTGACCAATGCTGTTAATGTATCGACAGGTCTACAAGTTGATGATCTGCAAGTGGGATGATCTGCAAGTTGATGATCTACAAAAATTATGACGATTAAAGCGCTGATTGAAGCTTTTGAGGATTGGGCTTCACCGAGCTGGCAGGAAAGTTGGGATAACTGTGGCTGGCAGGTTGAGCCCGGTGTGCTTTCCCAAGCACCGGGGGTGTTGGTGTGTTTGACGCCTACACTGGCGGTGATGGCAGAGGCGATCGCACTCAAAAATCAAGGCGCGCCCATCAATCTGATTTTTGCCCATCATCCTCTGATTTTTGGCGGCCTGTCTGCGGTGGTCGCTGGTGATAGGGTAGGCGATATGATCAGCGCTGCGATCGCCCACAAAATTGGTATTTATACCGCTCATACCAACTTTGACCAAGTCGCGAATGGCACTGCTGATGTCTTAGCCCAATTACTTCATCTACAGAACGTAGCGCCGATTACAGCGACAGCGCCTCAAGAAGATCCGGCCCGTGGCTATGGGCGCGTCGGCACCCTACCCAAGGCTGAGCCGCTCTATGGGCTTTTGCAGCGAATTGAGACCGTACTGACTCCCCCAAAGGTGTTGTACTCTCCTGCTGCTGATTTGCAACAGCCGATTGAACGACTGGCAGTTTTAGGCGGATCGGGGGCTAGCTATATTTCAGCCGTTGTGCAGACAGGCGCACAGGCTTATCTGACGGCTGACTGTAAGTTTCATCAGTT
This sequence comes from Phormidesmis sp. RL_2_1, assembly GCA_012033015.1. Taxonomy (GTDB): domain Bacteria; phylum Cyanobacteriota; class Cyanobacteriia; order Phormidesmidales; family Phormidesmidaceae; genus Phormidesmis. The sequence continues at coordinate 2,981 of JAAUPS010000301.1, read as the reverse complement.
TCAACAGAGTCGTGATCACGGTTTGGTGCTGATAGATGCAGGGCACTATGCGACCGAAAGACCGGCATGTGATCTCCTGGTTACCTGGTTTAAGGCCCAAGGCGTTGGCTGGGCCCAGCTCAGCCAAAAGGACGAGGATTTTCGGCAATTTCTTGCTTAGGTCAACGCCTGACAAACAAGCTGGGCCCAGCTTGGTGCACTCATTTTTGGGCTTTTCTCATCGGTTTTTCGTCTCTGTCCAGCGCAATTTTCCGTTTCAATGTCACAATAGAGTGCTACAAACACTGCTCTCAAAAGACATATCTTGCTGCCATGAGCGAATCTCGCCGCTACCACGTCACGACATTTGGCTGCCAAATGAATAAGGCAGACTCGGAACGCATGGCAGGCATTTTAGAAAAAATGGGAATGCGCTGGGAAGCCGACCCTCTGGCGGCAGATGTGGTGCTGTACAACACTTGCACCATTCGCGATAGCGCCGAGCAAAAGGTGTATTCATACCTAGGGAAACAGGCAAAGCGCAAGCGCCAGAATCCGAATTTGACGCTAGTCGTTGCAGGCTGTGTAGCTCAGCAAGAAGGGGAAACCCTGTTGCGGCGGGTACCTGAGTTGGATTTAGTCATGGGGCCGCAATACGCCAATCAGCTAGAGAGCTTGCTGGCTCAGGTCGGCCAAGGCAATCAGGTGGTAGCGACTGAGCCTGTCCATATTATGGAAGATATTACCAAGCCTCGTCGCGATAGTGAGGTAACGGCTTGGGTGAATGTGATTTATGGCTGTAATGAGCGCTGCACATACTGTGTGGTACCTGGTGTAAGAGGGGTAGAACAATCCCGCAGCAAGGAAGCTATTCGCGCTGAAATGGTTGCACTCGGACAGCAGGGCTACACAGAAGTAACGCTGCTGGGCCAAAATATTGATGCCTATGGGCGTGATTTGCCAGGGATTACGCCCGCGGGCAGACGAGAACATACGCTGACTGACTTGCTCTACTTTGTCCATGATGTCCCTGGGATTGAGCGCATTCGATTTGCGACAAGTCATCCGCGCTATTTTACCGAGCGGCTGGTAAAAGCTTGTGCTGAATTGCCCAAGGTGTGTGAGCACTTTCATATTCCGTTTCAGTCTGGCAATAACGACGTTCTGAAAGCCATGGGCCGAGGCTATACCCGCGAAAAGTATCAGCGCATTATTGAGACGGTGCGCCGTTATGTGCCCGATGCGTCGATTAGTGCGGATGTGATTGTGGCGTTTCCAGGGGAAACTGAGGCCCAGTTTCAGGACACGCTGAGCCTGATGGAAGAGATTGTGTTCGACATGGTGAATACGGCGGCCTATTCGCCACGGCCAGGGACGCCTGCGGCTGAGTGGGCTAACCAACTGGACGAAGAGACCAAGCAGGATAGATTGCAGCGAATTAACCATTTGGTATCGCAGCAGGCAGAGGTGCGATCACAGCGCTATCAAGGTCGCGTAGAGACCGTTTTAGTCGAAGCTGATAATCCTCGAGATCCTCAGCAGGTGATGGGTCGTACCCGAGGCAACCGACTCACCTTTTTCCCTGGTGATATCAAAGTTCTCAAAGGAAAAACGGTGCCAGTACTGATCACGCAGGCCCGTGCTTTTAGCCTGACAGGTGAAGCGCTAGAATCTCAAGCCCAGGCGCTTGTAGCTGAGGGACAACACGAAGATCTAGGCGCAGCGGCGGCTGCAAAAGTTATTTTGTCGCCTAGCGCATTGTGATCTGTGTCATGGTTTGATTCGGTGATTATGACGTGCTTTTTGCTGAGTTTGTAGGGGAATTTTAAACAGATATAGAAGCTGATTTTTCGGATAGTCTGTAATGAACCCTCTAACGCTACTGCAAAGTGGCATAGATAACTGGAATCAGTGGCGAGCTGAGCATCCAGATATCCCTTGCAGTTTGGCAGAGCAAGATTTAAGCCATGGTTATTTTTTGAGGGTGATTTTAGCCGTGCTAATTTGAAGGGCGTCAACTTCCGGCGAGCTTGCCTAATTGGTGCGGACTTAAGGGGTGCAAACTTAACGGGTGCAAACTTAACGGGCGCTTATTTGGGCGATGCTAATTTTTACGGCGCTAACTTGAGCCATGCAGATTTGACAGATGCCAATTTGGATCGCGCTGATTTACGCAGCACTTGCCTACTGGGTACTCGGATAGAATTGGCGGATATTCGCACTGCTCAGTTACCTGATCCGAGCTGTGACGCTTATGTCGATGAAGTCGCATTTGTATTGGCCCAGGCGACATTGGTTAGCCCGACTGTGTTGAGTCGCGATGATTCACTAGAGCGTATGCAACATCGCGCCGCCCAACAGGCGGTAAGGCGATCGCTGTTGCAGCAAATGAGTCAGCAGATGGGTGAGCAATTGCTGAGTCTCAAGCGTGAGCATCCCAAAGCGAGGGCCCTTCGTCAGCAGGTGATTCGTCAGTCGGCGATTCCTAAGGTGGTGGCGCTAGCAGGCCCCAAACCACCGAAATATCAGCTTAGAGTCAAAAATCTGACCGCCCAAGCCCTGCCCGCCCAAGATTTTAGTACCCAAGATTTTAGTACCCAAGATTTTAGTGTCCAAGATTTTAGTGTCCAAGATTTTAGTGGGAACAGTCTTTCGCACTTCCGATTGTGGGCAGGTGCGATCGCGGCAGGATTTGTCATAGTGGTCGGTGTGCCTTTGGGCCTCAATTATTTGAGCTGGTATTTAGACTGGCAGCAGGTATCGACTCCGACTGAAAGGAGCAGCGATCAAGTTGGTGGCAATCGCACCCGATGAAACCACGTTGATAAGCAGCGATGACGACGGTTTGGCAGTGCAGTTGGGCGGTGCAGTTTGGCAGTGCAGTTTGGCAGTGCAGTTGGGCGGTGCAGTTGGGCGGTGCAGTTTAGCGGTGCAAGGGGATGGTCAGAAGATAGCCTGTACCGGATGCATTCGGTACAGGCTACTCACTTGGCCCTTTGTCC
>JAAUPS010000300.1 GCA_012033015.1 Phormidesmis sp. RL_2_1 | reverse complement strand
GCGCAATCGGACACCAAAGCCGAGAACGATGAGCTGTATCGTCAGATTGGCAAGTTGAAGGTGGAACGGGATTTTTTAGCCGAGCGCTCAGCACAACTGGGCCTGCTGCCCGAAAATCCCTGGTAGACCCCTGTCCGAGATACGTGTAAAAACGCTCACAGTGGGCTGAAAGCATTGGTATGAAGGCGTTTTAGATCTGGATTTGCGAGTAGTACAGCCCTTTGAAGCCCCGAAGTCACGGTTTGCTGGTATAGAGAATCCATAAGACTCTATAGCAGTAATCAAAAAGCCAGCCAGACTCTATGTGAGTAGCTTCTATAGAAGCGTATTTAGAGCTTGCTTAGCAACCATCTCTGCGCGCCTAGAAGTGACCTTCTGATAGCGCAGCGTTGTCTGAATATCCTGATGTCCCATCAGTGCTCTAAGTTCTTCAATCCCCATCAGACCAACCCGTTCCGTGGCAAACGTATGGCGTAAATCATGCAGCCTCACCGCTTCTAGCTTCGGATATGGTGCAATCAGCGCCTGCCAACACTGATGCACGCGAGGATAGCTCATTCGCGAGACCTTCAAAGATATCGGTTGCTGAGCGGTAAAGAGAGCCACACTGCCTGAATATCGTGCGTTACGAATGTATTCAGATAGGGTTACAGCAGTGTCTTGGGAGAAAAAGCACCAACGTTGTTTATTCCCCTTTCCCAGCACCTGAAAACGTTGTTCTGCAAAGTCAATATCATCCAGGTCTAACTGCAAGACTTCTGAGATGCGAGCGCCGCTGCGATGCAACAAACTGATAATTGCCTTCATTCGAGTATCTAATTCAACGGCCCGATACAGACACTTAAGCTGAGCCTCGCTGAGATAGCGAATCGTATCATCAGAATTATGCTCATCTTTTTGTGGGTCAGGCTTTGGCTGCTTTAATCTAGCAATCGGATTTGCCTTTATATGACCTTGTTCGACCGCAAAGTTAAACAACGCTTGCAACGTAGCCTGTTGCTTTCTGCGAGTCATATAAGCGAGATGAGTCAAGTCCTGTAAATACTCAACGACATCATGACGTTCCAACAGATCTATAGTCCAGCTACCATATGCAGCAAGAAAGGGCATAAGGGTTGATTCATAGGCCTTGAGCGTGCCTTTTGCGAGCCCTGGCCGTTGCAGGAATTGAGTGGCAACAGTGGCTAGTGTAGGAGATGCCATTAAGACAATCTGAAGGTGCTGGATGTTAGTTCTACAGGCACTACGATAGCACTACTAGATATGTCTGAAGGTAAACTTTAGTGCCTACTACAAACGCTCGCCAGCTGCCAAAAGCCCAGGAATCCCTGGCTGATTATGTGAACCGTCAGCGAGAAGCCCTCGGTTTAACCCGCATTGCCCTGGCTGAGCGAGCAGGCATCCATAAGCAGAGCCTGGGCAAAATCGAACGCGGCCAAACGCAAACGTTAAACCGTCGAACACTCAGCAGCTTATCGAAAGCCCTTGAGGTGCCGATGGATTATCTGGATGCGGTCGTCCGAGGGCAGGCCGGAGAACTCGGCCCCTCGCTGAAGTTTTGCCCCCAATGCTGGCAAGCAGGCACTGCGCCAGATCCGATCTGGACAGATGCTCGCTCCCAATTCTGCTTCATGTGCGGCACCGGACTGCAAGATGCCTGTGGCGCGTGCGGTGAGCCGCTCCATTCACTGACCTTTCGGTTCTGCCCCCATTGTGGCCAGCCCTACAAACAGGTCAGCCAACCCGATGCACCCTAGTTTCGTTTTCGCTGATGTGATGTGTTGCCCCCACTGCTGAAATGACTGCCAAAAGCCGGACGGCCTACCCTTACTTCAAACAATCGCCCAGCCCTGAAGAACTCGCTAATCTGTACACCCCAACAGCGGACGAACTTGCCCTAGCCAAGCGACGTGTGCGCTTGGTGCCGAATCGACTGAGCTTTCTCGTGCTGCTGAAATCATTTCAACGGCTAGGCTATTTCCCTGATCCTGAAGTGGTGCCAGAGCCGGTAATCTCTCATATCCGTGAGCAGCTAGGATTTGATGAGGCCGTCCCTGCGTTTGCACCCGCCGCGTCTCGCCGTCGCCACCATCAGGTGATTCGGGAATACCTTCAGGTCAAGCCCTACGATGATGCCGCCAAGCAGGTCGCGACCGCTGCGATTGAAGCTGCCGTAAGCGTCATGGATCAGCCGAGCGACCTAATCAATGTCGCGATTGAAATGCTGGTGAAAGAGAGCTATGAGTTGCCTGCGTTCAGTACGTTAGAGCGGTTAGCCAAACATCTCCGGGCAGTCAGCCACACTGAGCTATTTCGGCAGATTTCTAGCCAGTTGAGCAAGTCAGAACGCGACTACCTGGACGGGTTAATTACACGCTCTGACCCTGAAGTGAAAGCAATGCTCAACCGGCTAAAGGCTGCGCCGAAGAGTGAGAAACTGACTCATCTAGTTGAACTACAGCAAACGTTTGACGAGCTGATGTCTTTTGGGGATGCTCAGCGGTTGCTCGCAGGTGTCAACCTGATCAAAATCAAGCATCTAGCGGCCTATGCCAAGACGCTCGACATTACCGAATTTCGAGATATCAACGTGGCTAAACGGCGAACATTGCTGCTGTGTTTGCTTTACCGGGCACAGGTGAAGATGCGAGATCATCTGGTCGAGATGTTTCTCAAGCGGATGCGAAAGATTGACAACAGTGCCCGCCAGCGACTGGTTGAACTCAGAGAGAAACACTTGGCCCGCACGGAGCGCTTGCTGGGACTCTTCAGCCAAACGCTGGGTGTCGCCAAGACGGAGACTGAGCCAGTGCCCTTCCATCAGTCGATGCAAACGCTACTGACGGCTGAGGGAGGCGTCGATGTGCTCTTGGCGGAATGCGAAGAGGTCAAAGCCTACAACTCTCAAAATCATCTGCCGATGATGTGGCGATTTTATGCTTCGTTTCGGCGACGACTATTTGACCTGGTGCGCCTGCTCGATATCCAGTCAGCGAGCGAGGACGAAACGCTGAGCGAGGCGATGGCATTTATCCTGCGTCACCAGCACACGCGGCGGAAGCATCTGCCGCTGGATATTGACGTCAGTTTTATGAGTCGGGCATGGCGTCAGTTAGTGATCGCTAACGTTGACGGTCAGCAGAAGCTAGTACGCCAGCACCTAGAGGTGTGCGTCTTTGCGGCGCTGGCTGTGGCGTTGAAAACGGGCGATGCCTATGTGGTCGGTTCAGAAGAGTATGCTGATTTCAGAGCGCAGCTGCTGCCGTGGGAGGACTGCGAGCCGTTGGTGGCAGAATATTCCGGACAACTGGGCATTCCAGCCACCGATGAGGGACTGGTGGAACATCTCAAAGCTCTGTTGATAGAACGGTCTGCCGAGGTGGATAGCAAACTGCAAGGTGATGACCAGCTCACGTTTGATGAGGACGGTGATCCGGTGCTCAAGAAAGTGCCTGCCGCACCTATTCCAAAGGATGCCGACGCCTTCAGCGATGCTTTAGATCAGCACATGCCAGAGCGTACGGTTCTCGATATCTTGTGCAATGTTGAGCACTGGCTGAACTGGACGCGGCACCTCGGGCCGCTCTCAGGTTCTGAGCCGAAGATTGCAGATGCTGCTGAGCGCTACATCCTGACGACCTTTGCCTACGGTTGCAACTTAGGGCCGACGCAGACGGCGCGGCATGTACGAGGGCACACGACCTACAGCCAGCTCTCTTATACCAATCAGCGACATGTCAGTGCTGACGCCTTGCAGAGCGCGATCTGCGACATCATCAATGCCTATCATCGTTTGGACTTACCCAAGTGCTGGGGCACGGGTGAAAAGGCAGCTGCCGATGGCAGTAAGTTTGAGACCTATGAGAATAATCTGCTTTCGGAATACCACATCCGTTATCAGGGCTATGGGGGCATTGCCTACACGCACGTCTCTGACCAGTACGTGGCGCTGTTCACGCACTTCATCAATTGCGGCATGTGGGAGGCCGTCTACATTCTCGATGGCTTGATTAAAAATAAGTCTGACATTCAGCCTGGTGTGATTCACGCTGACACGCAGGGGCAGTCGTCACCTGTCTTTGGCCTGTCCTATCTGCTGGGCATTGACCTCCGACCGCGCATTCGTAACTGGGGCGATCTCAAACTGCTCAAGCCGACTGGCAGCAGTACCTATGAGTTTATTTCGCCGTTGTTCAAAGGGGTGGCTGATTGGGCATTGATCAAGACTCACTGGAAAGATTTGATGCGGGTAATGCTTTCTATCAAAGAGGGGAAGCTCATGCCCTCTACTCTGCTCAAAAAACTCAGCAGTTATGGTGGCAGAAATCGCTTGTACAAGGCGTTTCAAGCGTTGGGGAATGTGGTTCGCACATTGTTCCTTTTGCGCTATGTCTCTGAGCCAGAGCTACGCCAGGAGACCACTGCTTGCACCAATAAAGTCGAGCAGTATCATCAGTTTTCTGACTGGGTGTTCTTTGCCAAAGCGGGACTGATCACCGACAACGATCCGCTGGAGCAGGAAAAGCGGATGCACTATCTCGATTTGGTGGCCAATGCCATCATTTTGCAAAACACTATCGATCTTTCACAAGCGATCCAAGCTGTGCGCGATCAAGGTTTCCCGGTGACGACAGAGCTGCTGGCTGGCCTCAGTCCTTACCTCACCAGCAAAATCAAGCGCTATGGCGACTACATCCTCGATATGTTGACCAAACCCTTGCCCTTCGAGGAGATCATGGCTTGGCCTATGCGTTTCTCGACGCTCGCTACTGCTGAGTAGTACACCCTGAAACTACTGTCACACACGCGTTTCAAGGAGATGTGAGCGTTTTTACACGTATCTCGGACAGGGGTCTGATAGGGTTACGCTAAGGTTCGATTTCAAAGAGGAAAAAACTAAGGGCTGGATATCGTTTCGTTAGCATCTTCGAGAATTTGTTGATAGAGGTCTGCATGAACGCGAAACTTCGCTTTCTGGATGAGTTGATCCAAGATGGGCTTTAATTCGTCGATCAGTTTATTTTGTTTGGCTGATACCAGAACACCTAGCAATCCCGTAATTTTGAGCTCGTATCGCTGGGCGACTCGTCTACCAATACGCTCGTCAATCAGCAGTCGTTCGGCGTTTAGCTCTATGGCCAGGGCGATCGCTTCTGCTTCGCCTCTATCAACTTCCATCACTAGCTTGTCAACTAGCATCTGATCGCACACTGCCCGAACCTCGATCCAGTCTGCGGTTTGAACGCCAGATACGTCAATACCAAAGGTTTCTAAGGCTTTGATTTCCCGAAAGACGGCGTCAGGAATGATTAATTGACCGTAGAGTGCTTTGAGAAGGGATAGCTGACCAATGAGTAGCAGGTTGCTGATGGGCGATGTATCGCTGATGATTATCATCGCCAGTTATTTGCTTGCAAGCTTTCGATATCAGCTTGATAGTCGGCTAGGTCGTAATGGACACAAATTTCCCGATCGGATAGCAGAGCTTGAAATTCAATTTGGTGCATACCTGCAATTTGGCTAGCGGTGCCTAACGTAATGAGTTCTTGTTGAAACAGGGCAACTGCAATTTCGCGCATCCAGTCTGCTGAGTTAGGAGGATGCCCCTGTATGAGTTGGTCTGGAATGTTCAGGGTAATTTGCATTTGGCTTTGCCGTTACGTTGACAGCTCGGTCTTTGAGGACAGGCAATATGGGTAGTTTTGCCTGTCCTAATTGTATGTGATGTGTATTCAGAGGGGTTTGAGTAGTAACGGATACTGTTGGCGAAGTCAAAATGAAGCCTAAGTAGTCGGATTGAGCGCTGCGAACCGAGAAGTCCGAGTCTTGGCATGAGGAATACCAGCAAGCCA
>JAAUPS010000088.1 GCA_012033015.1 Phormidesmis sp. RL_2_1 | reverse complement strand
AACCGATATGAAAAAGATGGTGGCATTATAGCTCGGTGGGGCACATGGGCTACATTTTGCTGGCAGCAGCGGCGGCTACCCCGCTGAGTATTTTAGGCACTGTGATGCAGATGGTCAGCCATGGGTTGATCTCAGCGCTGATGTTTTTGCTGGTGGGGGTGGTTTACAAAAAACGGGAACCCGTGACTTGACGATTCTCAAGGGACTGATGGCACCGGAGAGAGGGCTGCCTTTTATCGGTTCATTGATGGTTTTGGGGGCGATGGCCAGTGCTGGCATTCCGGGGATGATGGGTTTTATCTCAGAATTCATCGTATTTAGGGGCAGCTTTGAGCGCTTTGTGCCGCAAACGCTGCTGTGTATGGTCGGCTCAGGGCTGACAGCGGTATACTTCTTGCTAATGATCAATAGGGTGTTTTTTGGTCGGTTAGGTGTCGCTTTAGAGATGTTAGGGCGTCCCCTCGATACGTCGTTGCCGGGGGTGAAGTGGCGCGATCGCGCCCCCGCCTTAGCATTAGTGCTACTGATTTTTGCCTTTGGCCTCCAGCCTGAGTGGATGACCCGCTGGATGGAATCGAGCACCACCACTTTTCTAGCGAGAGCTGAGCAGGTTGCCTTGAGTGCGCCTGTCGTGCCCTTGCCGCCTGGGCTAGCGCCTATGGCCACAACTGCCCATGGGCTTAATCCCCATATGCTTAAATAATTAACACCTCTAACCTTTCTCCTTTGACCTGTTTAAGGGGCTCCTAAATTTAGAGAGACCTCACTGGTATAGGTTCCTCTTCAGTGCCATCACTATGACCACAACATTTTCCGCCAGACAGCTACAGCCTAACCCAATCTATTCTTCTGGAGAGTACATTGAGCGGCTACTTTCAGGCAGAACCCTGCTTCCCGACACCCCTGAAAATTTGAAAGAAGTCGTCGGTGTGCTGGATGCTTATGGTGTGGTGCTAGATGCCTATTCCAAAAATCTCAACTACATTGCCGAACATCAGTTCCTAGTACTCGTACCCATCTTCAAATATTTCAACGGAGAAATCACACCGGGCAAAGTCGTCAAACATCTGTGGCATGATCGCATTAACTATGAATATGCCGAATATGTGATGCGCACCATGATGTGGCACGGCGGTGGCGGTCTCGATGCCTATCTCGATTCGGATGACTTTTGGGCCTGTTGTAGCCCCGCCATTCGAGCAAAAATTCGCCTCAATCCGCTGCTGCTCACGCTCAACAACCTGTTTCCCAATTACCTTGCCGAACAGGTGCGACAGCTCTCCTACTATTCAGGCTTAGGTCAGTTTTGGCGGGTGATGAGCGATGCTTTTATGCACTTAGTTCAGCAGTACGAGGCGGGCAACATCAGATCCATTCCAGATGTTGTCGCCTTGGTAAAATCAGAGCTAGTTGCTAATGCAACGATGCCGATTACTTACGAAGTGACTATCGGTGGCACCCTGTACGAAATCATTCCAGAGTCGGCAGGGCTGACCTTTTTATCCGATACGGCAGTGCCCTACGTAGAGTCTATTTTTCTACGAGGAACGCCATTTTTCGGCACGGTTTCTTACAATGCCCAGGCCCAACAAATTCCTTTGGATCAAGCTGAGTTTGGCTATGGTGCATTGTTTGCAGATCCATTACCCATTGGTGGTGCAGGCATTCCCCCGACGCTGCTGATGCAGGATATGCGCCACTATGTGCCAGATTACTTACGAGAGATTTACCAGCGCTCTAAACGTGGTCAAGATGATATTCGAGTGCAGCTTGGCCAGAGCTTTCAAAAATCGATGTTCTGTGTGACTGAAGCAGCCGTGCGAGGGATGATGCCCTATGCGGCAGACACCACAGATCCCAAAGAACAAGTCCTCAATCGGGATTATTTGAACGGCTGGCTAAAGCGGCTATCCGAATCGCGGCTAGATATTGTGCAAGCGGAAAACTCAAACAAAATTTAGTCAGGCGAAATACTAGTGCATAACTAGCGCAATGCATAACTAGTGCAATGCATAACTAGTGCAATGCATACCTAGTGCAATGCTACAGCAACGCCATACCACTGCGATCGCATCTATCCCAGCTCAAAAGTCGTAATGCCAAATATCTGGTTTAAAGGTAGCTCAGGTGCCTTTTGACTATACATTCTAGCCGTTTCAAACACACTACTCATGCCCTGCGCTTGGGCCAAGGCAACAGCTTGAGTGTTGGCTTCAGGCACATCCAAATAAAAAGGCTGATTCGGCGGCACATACGCTGTTAACGCTAGCAAAAGAGCCTCTGCAAACTGTGGGGTGTCGGCAAACAAAGGGCCAATTTTGTACCCTTCACGGCAGGGACGCAACACGCCGTAGCCAGCCAAAACCTGATCGTGAATTAGGCCCAGAGCCCGACTCTGCGGCTGCGTAATCCAACTGGTTAGAAAGGCAGATCGATCATCTGGGAAAAACAGCCGGTCGTATGCCATCACAGTGCGAAGAGGCAACGATGGGAGCGCTACGATGCCCTCCGTTGCCCCGTGAGACGAGATGGCAGGCTGCTTTATACCCCGGTAGCGAATATTGCGATGGGCCAACTTAAAGCCCGCCTTGGCATAGTTAGCTTGCTGGGCAATGACACCATCTAGGCCAATATTGCGCCCTGTCAGGTAATCGAGCCCTGCCTGCCAAATTTGAAAGCCATAGCCGCACCCTCGAAAGGCTGGCTGCACAAGATAAAAGCCAATAAATCCAAACGTTTTGCCATACTTAACGGCTGAGATCGCTGAGATCGGCTCTCCTGCTAAAAAGCCCATCAAGAACCCCTCAGCATCTGCTGCATAAAAGCAATTCCGATCATGCCATCCTGGATTCCAACCCTCGGCTGCAGCCCAGTCAATGACTAAGCTAAACTCGCTGCGGGTCATGGGTTTAATGCTGTAATGGGGCGATGGCATGGTCAGTCTCTACAGTCTCTGCGGTATTTGTCAGTATTTGTCGGTGAGTGTGCTGGGTTCAGTGCGTATCCTGGCAAATAGTATGCTGGCAAAGTGCTGTTAAAAGGTTAAGGAAACTGATCTGCATGTCTTCATCGCCATCTGAACCATGGCCGCCTGAAAAGTATCCTCGCGATATGGTGGGCTATGGCCAACATCCAACCCATCCCCACTGGCCCGACGAGGCCCGTCTTGCCTTGCAGTTTGTGATTAACTACGAAGAAGGCGGCGAAAATTGTATTTTGCACGGCGATGCGGCTTCAGAAGCGTTTCTCTCGGAAATTATTGGGGCTACGCCACTGGTGGGCGATCGCAACCTCAATATGGAATCCATTTACGAATATGGTAGTCGTGCCGGATTTTGGCGACTACACCGCCTCTTTAGCCAACGCCAAATTCCGCTGACAGTCTATGCTGTAGCCATGGCCCTACAGCGTAATCCAGAGGCCGCCGCCGCAATGGTCGAAGCCGGTTGGGAAATTGCCAGCCACGGCTATCGCTGGATTGACTATCAAAAAGTGGATGAAAGCGTCGAGAAGTTACACATTCAAAAAGCCATCGAAATCCACACCCAAATTACAGGCAGCCGTCCGTTAGGCATTTACCAAGGTCGCAATAGCCCCAATACCCGTCGCCTGATCGTCGAAGCAGGCGGATTTTTATACGACGCTGACAGCTACGCCGACGATCTCCCCTACTGGGTACACGACTACGGCGCGCCCCATTTGGTCATTCCCTACACCCTCGACAACAACGACATGCGCTTTGCGACCAACCAAGGCTTCAACTCAGGCGAACAGTTTTTTACCTACCTAAGAGATGCTTTTGATGTGCTTTATGCCGAAGGCGAAATCCATCCCAAAATGATGAGCGTCGGCCTGCACTGCCGCTTAGCCGGTAGACCCGGACGCACCGCCGCCCTCGCAAAATTTTTAGACTACGTCCAAAATCACCCTAAAGTCTGGATCTGCCGCCGCATCGATATCGCTCACCACTGGCATCAGTACCACGCTAGTGAATCATCCTTCAAACAATAATGTTGAGATCAATCTTTGAGGTCAATATTTCTTTAGATGAATTTACTGAGCTTGATACCCCAGCGGTATCCATAGCAACAGTTAATGGTAGTGGAATAGATGCACGCTAGCAGATGACAACGTATCCATCTCGCAGGGTTCATCTCTACAATGTCTATCTTTTATCCATCTTTCAAGGTTGCGCCTCGTGAAGACTCTTCGTATCCGCAAATCGACTGTTCTCTCAGCAGTCCTGAGCCTAAGTTCTCCATTTCTATTATCGCTACCCGCCAAAGCAGCCAGTTTTAATTTTGGCGATACTGCCGTAAAAACCATCAACTACCTATCGGAAAACTTAGAAGGCCGCAGCGTCGGCACCCCAAAAGAAGCAGAAACTGTCGATTATTTGGTCAAGCAGCTCAAAGGCTTTGACTACGAGCCCACCTTACAACCCTTTGACTACACGTTTCGCAATCAAAATCTCACCTCTTACAACATTGTGGCCCAGCGCCTTGGCACTTCTGGCAAGCAAATTTTACTAGGAGCCCACTACGACAATGCCCCTAGCAATAGCACCCTCGATCGCAGCAAGCTCGAAGGCACTAACGACAATGCTTCTGGCGTCGGTGTTTTATTAGAGCTTGCCGAACGACTCGAAGCGAAAACGACCCACACCATCAAATTCATCTTTTTTGGAGCCGAAGAAATTGGCTTAGTCGGTTCTGAATATTATGCCAACAGCCTGAGCCCGAAAGAAATCGCTAACACGCTGTTAATGGTTAACCTCGATAGCCTAATTTTCGGCGACAAAATGTATTTCAATGCAGGACGAGGGGCCACTGACAACCCATCTTGGTTCCGGTATCGAGACCTTGCCTTGACAATTGCCGCAGAAAACGGCATTGCCGCAGAAAGTAATCCTGGTTTTAACAGCGCTTATCCAAAAGGAACCGGCTGTTGTAGCGACTTAGAATCTTTTGATCTGATCATGCCTGTACTTGCGGCTGAAGCGACCAACTGGGACATTGGCGAAAAAGACGGCTACACTCAAACCACTAATCCCAATGTGCCAGGTGGCTTCACTTGGCACGATCCAGCCACCGACAACCGAAAATTTATTAACACTGTTTTCCCAGGTCTGATCGAAGAAAGAGCCCGTAACTACACCCTCGTCTTTGATCAATTCATCGACGAGGTCAACAAGCAGTCGGTGCCCGAGCCCATGAGTGTAATCGGGTTTTCAACAGTGTTAGGCACAGCAGGCTTGTTGCTCAAGCGTCGTCAAGGCAGCCACTAAGTGCAGCTTGGTCATCAGTGCAGCTTGGTCAGCACCCAGCCCTAGGGCATTGTTAACCACTGAGCAAGGCTTCAATAAATTCGTAGCTGGAGAAGGGCCGTAAATCTTCAATGCCTTCTCCAGCGCCGATGAAGCGAATGGGCAAGCCCAACTGCTGTACTACGGCAAGGGCAACACCGCCACGAGCAGTACCATCTAGCTTAGTGAGAACAACACCGCTAAGCTGGGCTGCTTCGGCAAAAACCTGTGCCTGACGCAGGCCATTTTGGCCCAGGGTGGCATCTAGCACCAGGAGTGATTCTACGTTGGCATCGGGCGCTTTTTTGTCAATGATGCGGCGAACCTTGGCCAGTTCGTCCATGAGGTTCTTTTTGTTTTGGAGGCGGCCAGCGGTGTCGATTAAGAGCAGTTCAGTGCCTCGCGAGGTGGCTGCGCTAATAGCATCGAAGACAACGGCTGCCGGGTCGGTGTTCTGACCCGGATTGGCGATCACCTCGACGCCGCTGCGGGCGCCCCAAACTTTGACCTGTTCTACGGCGGCTGCACGGAATGTGTCGGCAGCGCCAATCAAGCAGCTAAAGCCAGATTTGGTGGCAATGTGGGCCAGTTTGCCGATGGTGGTGGTCTTCCCTGCACCATTCACCCCTGTCATCAGCCAAATGCTGAGTTTGTCTTTTTCAGGTGTAAAGGTGAGATTATGGCCGCCTTTTAAGGGTTCTTCAAGCATATCGCGCAGCAGCGACTTAAGGTAGTTAATGGCCTGTTCTGGTGGCAGCGTTTCTTCTCGCAGGCGATCTTGCAGGGCGCTAATGATTTTGTCAGTCGCGGCCACGCCAACGTCTGCCTGTAGCAGCAGGGCTTCAATTTCATCGACGGCTTCGCTATTTAGCGGGCCTTGGCCAACGATGGCCTTGAGCTGGTTAACAAGGCCACGGCGGGTTTTGTCGAGCCCTTGACGCAGTTTGTTCAGCCAAGTGATTTCTTCGAGAGAGACTTGATCTGCACGGCGGCCTTGGGACGCGAGTACTTCGGCAGACCAGAGAAAGGCTTCGTCTAGATCAATATCTAGCAGCGGTTCATTAGGCGGTGCAAGCGGTGCCGGTTCTGGTTCGGGCTCAGGCTCTAGAATAGCTTCTGCCTGCAACCGCGCTAGGCGTTCTTCTCGTTCGGCTTGGGCCTTTGCCCAAAAGGGAAGCACAGGGCTGGCGGCTTCAGGACTGGTGGCTACGGTTTCATCTGGTGTTTCTAAAGCAGAACTTTCAACGGATTCATCGGATTCATCGGATTCATCGGATTCATCGGATTCTTCATCAACAGCATCAACGGCTTCAACGGCTTCGTCGGCTTCGTCGGCTGCAGCTTCAGTGATGGGCTGAACGGGTTCAATAGCGTCAGGTTCAGAGGCGGCTTCAACAGCTTCGAGTTGAGTCGCTTCATCTGATTGATCCGCTTCATCTGATTGATCAGCCGTTTGATCATCATCCGTTTGATCGTCAGCCGTTGTTGCAACGGGTGTTTCTGTTTGAACCTCTGTTTGAACCTCTGTTTGAACCTCTGTTTGAACCTCTGTTTGGGTATCAGATGCTTCAGCGTCAGGAACGGGTGTTTCTGTTTGAGTCTCAGATGTTTCTTGAGGCTCAGATGGTTCTTGAGTCTCAGATGGTTCTGCCTCAGGGCTGCTTTTTCCCTGACGAGCTTGGATATTTTGATAAGCAGCTTTGGCCCAGTTCAGGTAGTCTTCCGAGCTGGCTGGTGCGGCCTCAGGTTTGGTTTCTTCTGGGGTTTCTTCTTCTTTTTCGGTTGGTTTTTCGGGTTCTTCGTAGCTACGCTGAAACCAGTTAAAAGCTGCCATGCCCCTAAACTCACTCGCTTGAAATTCACTAAAAAAAAGGCTTACTGATAAAGATATTTATCAGTAAACTGCTGCGCGATCGCTGCTATGGATTACCGCTCGCCAACGCTAGCTGCTTCTAGCTTATCAGTCACACGACGCAGCACCCCGTTGATAAAGCGATAGCCATCTTCGTCGCTGTAGCGCTTGGCCATTTCGATGGCTTCATCAATGGCTACTTTTGTGGGTACGCCCACATATATTATTTCCATCATAGCGAGCCGTAAAATATCACGGTCAACTCTGGCTAGCCGTCGCATATTCCACTTTTCCATGGCCTCATTAAGCTGCGCGTCAACCGCTTGCCAGTGCATAATCCAGTGGTGGAGTAAGTCACAGGCGTAGCTGCGAATATCGGATTGGCTGATCAGGTCTCTCAAGTTGGTGGGCTCTAAAAAAGTCTGCAGACTGGTCAGAGCAGACCTAACGGTGTCGATCGCAAGCTGAATCTGCTGGCGAGCATCGTCTATGCTGGCTACTTTTTGCTCATTTTCTAGCAGCAGGCGATCACCGGCTTCCAGAGAGGTGGCGGCAGCTTCGAGCTGGTTTCGGGCGGCCATCATGGCTTGTTTATCGCCCTGCTGGGCAAACAGCAACACCTCTAGCGTGCTACCAACTTGATTAATGGCCGATTCGATGAGAGGCACCGCTGGCTGAATGCGCGATCGCACCTCGCTTGTTTCCACCGTACGGGTTTCACTTTCGAGTAACAACCTTTCGCCACGCTGCAAATCGCCGGATGCCGTATCCAAAGTCGCTTGAGCATCGCTACCGAGCGCCTTGAGCGCCTTGACTAATAGCGCATCTAGCTGCTTGGTTGACAGCGCTTGAGGCGACGCTTGAGGCGGGGCGGCTCTGACCCTATCCGTGTTGTCAGTGAGCTGGCTAATGCCCAATAGAGCCAATTCGCGGGCAATAGAACGCGCCTTCATGCAATACCATCAGCGGGGAGCCTAGCCATTTTATCAGCCTTTCCGGTTAGCGAGCTTGCACAAAAAGTACGCCCCAAAAGTACACACAACTGGTTTTAGCCGACTGGCTCAGGGGCTGTTTGCGCTGATTCTGTATTATCTAGGCCCTGTTCTAGCTCTTTTTCTGCGCTCGCAGCACGGTCTACACCTACACTCAGCGGTGCTGGCTGGCTCGTGACTGTTTCAGTGGGCAGCTCTGCAGGCGATCGCACCTCTGGCGTATGGCTGTGACGATGCTGTTCCGGAGGAATGGCTGCTGCTAAATTAGGGCCGACGATCCCGCCTGAGAGTAATACCTTGAAAGCATCTTCAATAGAAATCGAGAGGTTGAGAATTTCATCTTCTGAAACGATCGAATACCAGCCACTGGTCGGGTTAGGCGTCGTAGGAATAAAAATACTCACCATTTTATTAGGTGAGTTGGCAACAGCCGCTCCGGTCACAAAGGCGATTGCCCACAGCCCCTTACGCGGATATTCAATGAGAACTACCCGCCGAAAACGCGTTTTAGAATCTTGAAAAACACTTTGCAGGAGCTGCTGCAAGGTTTTGTATACCGAGCCCGCCAAGGGAATGGACTGGACGATGCGCTCACCGAGATCTAGCAGCCAGCGTCCGGCAAAGTTGCGTGCCATCAGGCCAATCAGCAAAATCGCCAGCAGCGGCACGGCAAACCCAATGCCCAGGTTAATCAAAGCCACCAAAAAAGGATTCAGCCCAGTAAACGGGTTAAGCTGCTTCGGAAACCGCGTCAGGAAACGAATGACCCAGCTCGCCACATTTAGCGTCAGCCAAATGGTCGTCGCTAGGGGAATTATCACCACCAGTCCAGCGATGAGGTCGTTTTTAAGATCTTGTTTGAATTTTTGAAACACAGGTCACCCATTTGCCAGCACACGCTGGTCAAAGACTATATGTAGTCTAAACAATTCTTTATTATTAGAGCCATTCTGTTGATCTCAAAGATATTCAAACGCTGGGATCATTGCCCTACTATCGTTTTTATTCCCTTTTTAACCCTTTTTTAATCGTGGATATTAGCTGGTATCCAAGCCGATTATATCAAGTTTTACAGACCTAACTCAGCCGTCTACGGTTGCCTGAACGACAACAAGCTGGGCAGACCTCCCAACGGCCTATCCCAACGGCCTATCCAAACGGCCTATCCAAACGGCAACTTGCCTGATGCTGTTGGAGCTGATGTTTGATGGGTTTCAGCTAGTTTCCATCGGCTGATTATATTCCCAGCACCTTTCTGGCCAAGTTGAGATAAATCAAAACCCCTAATACATCCACAATCGTGGTGATAAAAGGGGCCGACATCAGGGCTGGATCGAGGCCAAAGGATTGGAATAGGAAGGGCAGCCCAGCGCCAGCACTAGAGGCCAAAATAGAAATGCCCACCAAGGAAATCCCGACAGTAATGGCCACTGGCAGATCACTCATGGCACCGCCTTGGAGGAAGTAGGCCCAAGCGGTAACGACGATCCCCAGCATCAGACCGAGGAATGCCCCTGCGATCGCTTCTCTTCGCACCACTTGAAAGGCGTCTTTGATCTTGAGTTCATCGGTATTGAGGCCGCGAATGACCACCGTGGAAGACTGCGCGCCAACATTGCCGCCCGTGCCAATCAGCAAGGGGATGAACGCCGCTAGCACAACGACCTGCTGCAAAATATTTTGCTGAGAGCGGATCACTGCTGCAGTGACCGTATTGGTAATCAGCAGCACCGACAGCCAAACCACGCGTTTGCGGGCAACATCTAACAGGTTGCTCTGAAAATAGCTATCGCCCCCTGACTGCACACCACCGAGGGTATAAATATCTTCGGTGGCCTCTTCTTCTAAAATGTCAATCACGTCATCGACGGTGATAATGCCCACGAGTCGATTTTCGGTATCGACAACCGGTACGGCCAAAAAGTCGTACCGCTGAATCATCCGGGCGACTTCTTCTTGGTCATCGCTGGTTTGAGCCGAAACGACTTCGCGGGTCATAATGTCACCGATGGTTTGTTCGGCCCTGCCGATGACAAGCTGCCGCAGGGAAAGAATCCCCGTAAGCTGACGCGCGGCGTTGGTGACAAATAGGTAGTAAACCGTTTCGCTCAGATCGGCCTGGGCGCGAATGTGATCTAAAGCTCTGGCCACCGTCCAATTTTCTTTGAGCGCCACATATTCGGGCGTCATGATGCGCCCCGCCGTTTGGGCCTCGTAGCCTAGCAGTAAGGCGGTGGCCTGTCGCTCTTGGGCGCTGAGCTGCTCTAACAGACGGCGGACAATTTTGGCTGGCAGTTCATCAAACAGACGAACGCGATCATCCGGGGACATTTTGTCCACAATGTCGATTAGATCTTGACGTTTGAATTCTTCAATCAGGGCTTGTTGAACGCTAGAGTCGAGCTGTTCGTAGACCTCAATGGCTTCATTTTTGGCAATCAGCCGAAAAGCAATGGCCTGCATGGGCTCCGGCAACCCTTCAATGGCTTCGGCAATATCAGCAGGTTGCACTGGCCCTAGCAGCGCTTTGGCTCCACTGAGATTGTCCTGTTCTAAAAGGGCTTGGAGCTGCGATCGCACCAACTCTCTTAGCTCTTGTCGAGAGATAGTTTGAGATTTAGCCGCAGATTCGCTATTTGGCAAAGCCATATCCCCCCAGCAAAGCATCGCTAATAGTCTACTGGTGCACCGCCCAAGTTAGCCGCTATTCCCGACTAATCACTGAAAATTGACCTGCCAAACTGACCCACTAGCTGGCCCACTAGCTGGCCCACTAGCTGGCCCACTAGCTGGCCCACTAGCTGACTTGGTTAGGAATTTTGTCGGCAGACAATCGCAGGGGTGAAACAGAGGCCATCTGCGATGGTCTCAAAGCCTCAAATCCTGGATGCTCGCCTATTTGGTCTTCCTCGCCCTGTATCGCCGCATCGTCTAAATAAATCAGATTGTCTGACTGGGCGGTGTGATTGACCACTAACTTCGTTGGCATATTGCGCGTTAGCGGAGATAGCTCACCACACTCACAGTGATCTTGAATAATCGAGACTAGGCCCTCAGGGGCATTGACGACAGCGCGATCGCGCCCCCGCAGTTTCGCCGTATACAGGGCTTCATCTGCACCATGCACCAGCACTTCATAGGGCTGCTGGGCGCTATCGGGCACCAGCGTACAAATGCCAATGCTCAAACTGACATAAGGCTTCACGAGCGAGCCCTGATGGGGAATTTGCGCCCGCTCAATCTCTGACTGCACGGCCAAAGCCACCTTTTGCGCACCCTTTGTATCCGTAGCTGGCAGCAAAATCGCAAACTCTTCGCCCCCATAGCGAGCCACCTGATCGCTTTGGCGATGAGCCCCTCTCACCAACGCCTCAGCCACAGACTGCAAACAGACATCACCCGCCGGATGGCCGTAAGTATCGTTGTAACGCTTGAAGTAATCAATGTCGCATAGCAGCAGCGAGAGGGGTTGACCACTACTCCCGGCCTGCTGCCAAAGTTGCGGCAACTGCTGGTTAAAGTAACGACGGTTGGCAATTTGAGTTAACCCATCCACAAACGCCAAACGCTGTAACACTTGATTCTCCTCAGCCAGCGAAACCTGCATTTGTTCGTGCTGACGAAGCATCCGGTTAAATGCCCACACCTGCTGGTGCAAGTTATCTTTATCAGCTTCGAGTTTGCGCACAAGCTTAGCGGTGTGCAGATGACGCTCTAGGCGCAGCCAACATTCTTCTACCGTCACGGGCAGCTTTAAGTACTCATTACCACCACAGCGCAGCGCCTGCACGAGTTCAGAGCCCTCATCGCGAGCCCCGATAAATACAATCGGCACAGCGCTCGTTCGCGGCAGCTTACGCAAAATTTTGCACAGCCCGTAGCCTTCATCTCCAGAAGCCTGCAAGTAGATCAGCAATAAATCGGGAACCTGCTCTAAAACAGCCTTTAATACATCAGGTTTGTACTCAGCCGAGATCACACGACATCTTTGATGGTTCAAAGTCAAGGCGATCGGATCGTGCTGGTCGTGATCGGGGGTAGGGGGCTGCCAAACAACAACAGTACTAACGGAAGGTGCTGCAAATAGATGAGTCATATAACGGATTTGATAGATTCTTAAAGGCAACGACAACAACTGAAAGACGAGATACTTTTCTCCTGTTATTGAACTTATCAATCTCCGTTAATATGAGGTTCCGTAGAAATACGATTCTCGGTAAACCGCGCATTACTCGTTAGTAAAAATATTTTTAGTTAATCAAATTAAAAAAAGCTAAACACCTGTTCTTTCGGGACAATATCCATACCAATAGCAAAATCTTTAGACTTTATGTAATTGTCTAAAAAAGCCGAAAATCTTTGGTCTGACTGAGGAGCACTGAGCCCTACAGCACCTTATGGCAATCGCAAAGTATCCATTGAGGTCGCTTAGATTGATTTGGCAAAAGCATTTAGAAATCACCACGTTAGTGGTCATGAATACTTTTTTGAAGCCCTCGTTTTGTGGAAACAGACAGCTTTAAAACATTATTAAAAGCAACATTAATCGTGTAAAAAAGCAAGCCTCCCATTATTAATTTCACGAATAACGAGAAATTTTAAAATCAATATTAAGAAATTGCAAAAAAAGAGCATTAAGCAGAGGCGCTCAGGCCCCGATGGCGAAGCAGGGCCTGAGTATTGGGCTCACGACCTCTAAAGGCTTTGAATACTGCCATCGGATGGCGACTGCCGCCCAAGGCCAGCACGGTGTCTCGGAATCGGCGGCCCATGGCAGCAACCTGATCTGAGTTGTCGAGCCCAGCCTCTTCAAAGGCAGAAAACGCGTCGGCGCTAAGCACTTCTGCCCAAAAGTAGCTGTAGTAGCCTGCTGCGTAGCCGCCAGCAAAGATATGGCCAAAACTACAGAGAAAGGCATCTTCAGGCAAAGGTGCCATCACCGTCGTTTTTTCAGCGATGCGATCGCAAATTTCCCAGATCGACGCATCATCATCAGCAGCCCATCCCTCACTTGCACCTGCCAAATACTGCGCATGTAAGGCAATATCGAGCCAGCCAAAATGAACCTGCCGTAAAATCGCGCTACCTGTCATAAAATGACGCGCTGCCAATAGTTTTTGGTATTCTGCTTCTGGCAGCGAGGCGTTAGTTTCGTAGTGCTTGGCCATACCAAACAGCGTCTCGCGCTCATAGCACCAGTTCTCCATAAACTGACTGGGCAGTTCTACCGCATCCCATTCGACATTGTTAATGCCTGCTGCTCCCGAGTAATCCACGCTAGTCAGCATATGCTGCAAACCATGGCCAAACTCGTGAAATAGCGTCTCCACCTCACGAAACGTCATCAGGCTCGGTTGGCCGTCTACAGGGGGCGATTGGTTGCAAATCAAATAGGCCACCGGCAAGCGCACCTGCTCGCCGAATTTAGCCCGCACAATACACTCATCCATCCAAGCTCCACCGCGTTTTTCGGCTGGGCGACTATAAGGATCAAGATAAAAGTAGGCCAGTATCTGCTGATCGGCTGCATCAGTGACCTGAAAATAGCGCACATCTGTGTGCCAAACAGGCGCTTGTCCATCTGCCGCCGTAATCGTAATGCCAAACAATCGCTCAGCGAGACCAAACAAACCTTCTAGCACCCTAGGCAGGGGAAAATAAGGACGCAGCGCCTCATCATTGAGATCAAACTGACGCTCCCGCATCCGCTCTGACCAAAAAGGGATATCCCACTGCTTCAGCTCATATGCTGCTGGCGCATTTTGAGCGTTGGCAAATGCCTGCAGCGCAGCCAGTTCACTTTTTGCGGCGTCATAGCTCACAACCCGTAGCTCTTCCATCAGCGCTTCTACCGCTGATACCGAAGGGGCCATCTTCCGCACCAAGCTCAGCTCCGCATAGTTTTTAAAGCCCAATAAAGTCGCCTGTTGCTGCCGCAATTCTAAAATTTTTTCAATCAGCGGCGCATTGTCTAATTCACCTGATGAGGCACGGGTAATAAAGGCTCGGTAGAGTTTTTCTCGCAAGTCACGGCGCTGGCTATGGCGCAAAAACGGAATATAGCTGGGCATATCCAAAGTGATTCGCCAAGGGCCAGCTTTGGCTGTAGCACTTTTTTCTGCTTCAGTGGTTGCTGCTTCACGCGCTGCTTGAGCGCTGAGACTCAGCAAACTGGGCGGTAGGCCAGCGACTTCCTCTAGCTGGGTAAGCGTCAGGCTGAAGGCTTTGGTGGCATCTAACACATGATTGGAAAACTGAGTCGATAGCTCCGCTAGGGTCTGCTGAATGTGATTAAACTTCTCCTTGCGCTCACCGGTTAGCCCCACACCCGAAAGCTCAGCATCTTGTAATGAGGCTTCGACAATCCGCTGCTGCGCGGGCACTAGGTCATGCCATCCGGGGCCTGCTTTGATCTGCTTTAGCGCATTGTAAATGACTTGGCTTTGGCTGATGCGGTTCGAAAATTGCACTAAATCAGGCTGCACGCTTTCATAGGCTGCGCGTAATTCAGGGCTGTTTTTGACCCCCATCAAATGGCCAATGATGCTCCAGCTCCAGTTCAATCGCTCGGTTAAAGCGGTCAGGGGCGCCATCAGCTCAGCCCATGTCAGATCTATGGCGGGATCTGACGAGGATGCCTTTTTGAGCCTTTGGCTGAGGCGATCTTCTATCGCTGTCAAAGCGTCGCTGAGTTCTGCTAAAAGCTGCTCAATCCCAGGCACCACATGACTGGGCTCAATTTTGCTAAAGGGGGGAAGGCCACTGCCGATCAGCAGGGGATTGCTGATCGGCTGAGGAGAATTATTGGGGTTGGGAGAAGAGAGGGAAACAGCGTTCATAGCAGTTGGGTTGGAGTGTTGAGTGAGGAGAAAGAAACAGCACAGGCAGAAAACAGCACACTCAGAAAAGAGCAAACTGTTATGCCACAATTTACCGAGATATCGCCCTTTACAGCCTATCGCCCGCCACCGTCAGTCACGCGGATCAGCGTATCCTTGCAAATGCTCGGGGCGTAGGGGGCGAATCACCCGGCTAGCCTGCGCAATCAGAGCATCGGAGCCTTTGACCACGACCAAGTATTGGCCGTTGTTGAGCCGGTTACGATAAGGGAGAGCGTCGCCGCTGCCCAGACCAATACCGACGCCACCGCCAATAAAAAAGCCACCCATTGCTCCGGCGCCTGCGCCTAAGCAGCCACCTAAAATTTTGTTGCCGAGTACGCCAGCCCAGGGGAAAGTGTCCAGTCCGGTGATGGCATTGAAGGCAAAGCCACCGACAAAGCCAAAGGGAATCGTCCAAAACGCCAGTCGCTTGATTTGCTTCCACGCTTCTTCGTTGGGATCAATCAGGCCGTATTCGTCGGCAGATTGAAAGCCTTTGCCCAATATGGCGACTTTATCCATGGTGATATTGGCTGATTCTAGGGCGGTATACGCAGTCTCTGCTTTGATGCGATCGCCCAATACAGCCACCAAATAGCTCATGTCCTAGCCTCCTCCTGTTCTTTCGTAAGTTGCATCTGTGACCCATGGGGCTCAATTTTGGGTCGAAAAAGATGATCGTGGGTGGGATTGTATAGGCGCGATCGCACCTGTTGGGCATCACCACCTAGCCCCTGAGCCGTATCCCTACCGAGCAGGCCAGCTCTGCTCGCAGCGCTGGCGAAATGATATACATCGTCGTTCTCACCAGATTATCTGTCACCGTCGCTACCTTCATCTGATCGAGCGGAACGACCTTGATTTGCTCATCCGGCCAGCCCACCCGAAAACAAATCGCCACAGGCGTCTGCGGCGGATAGTGCTGCAGCAACTGGGCCTGGGCAGCCTCAACATGGCGGGCACTCAAATACAGACAAAGACTAGCCCGATGGGCCGCCAAAGACGCCAAATCCTCCGCCTCAGGCACCTGAGTACGCCCACTGATACGCGTCAAAATAATGCTCTGCACCTGAGCTGGCACAGTTAGCTCGACCTGCAGAGTGGCTGCCGCTGCCTGGAATGCGCTAATGCCTGGAATCACTTCAAAAGAAACTTGAGCCTCACTTAAGCGCACCATTTGCTCATGAATAGCACTATATAGGCTCGGATCTCCCGAATGCAGCCGTACCACTGATTTGCCTGAGCGCACTTTTGCAATCATCAGCGGCACAATCTTTTCCAACGTCATATTGGCCGTCGCGACTTTTTCTGCATCGGGTCGCATCTCAGCCAAAATTTGCGGCGGCACCAGTGAATTTGCGTAGACCAAAACATCAGCTTGTTGGATTAATTTGAGGGCTTTAACCGTCAACAAGTTTGGATCACCAGGGCCAGCACCCACAATATAGACCTTTGGAGAAATCGCTACCGAAAACTTGTCAGAATCCATGAAAACTTAGGAGAAAGTGAGGTCTAAAAAGATACTAAAAGATTATTTTAGAGGGCAATATCGCGGGATGAAGTTAAATCAAATTAAGTTGATCTATGAGTAGATGTATCGACGCCAATATTTACGCATTTACCAATATCACCGGTAGATTTTTGAAGAGTGAATAAAGGTCTCGGTAAAAACCCAGGATGTGGGCAAGTAATCCGGCATCTTGGTATGTAGATGCACCCTGATTCTGAGCCCTAGAGTTTGAAAGAGCTTTAGGGCTTTTTTCTTGCCTGGGTCATTTGACGGGTTTATCCGACTCGATCGTCTGGTTGGATAGCTCGGTACCGCTAAGACTGTCGTGATTAAGGTCGTGATTAAGACTGTCGTGATTAAGACTGTCGTGATTAAGACTGTCGTGATAACTGGCGCTGCGATTGGCGCTGTGATTGGCCGTTACCGTATCGGGTAGCCGTTTGCCCAAACCATATGTCCAAATCAGCCCTAGCCAACCCAAGCCAATGCCCACTAGGCTCACGACCTGAGCCATGCGTAACGGCCCAAACATCAGACTATCGGTGCGCAACCCTTCAATCCAAAGCCGCCCCGAGCTATAGGCAATCATATACACCAAAAACAATGTCCCCGCCCTCAGCCGATGGGGACGTTGTAGCCCCCAGAAAAACAGGCCTAGCAGTAAAGCAAACACCCCGATATTCCACAGCGACTCATACAAAAAAGTGGGATGGAAATATTCAAATGCCTGGTATCCTGCCGGTCGATTGGCGAGGGGAATAAACAGCTTCCAGGGCAGATCCGTAGGACTCCCAAAAGCTTCTGAATTAAAAAAGTTGCCCCATCGGCCAATGGCCTGACCCAAAATCAACGAAGGCGCGACGATATCAGCGAGCTGCCAAAACGAAAGTCGGTTTAAGCGAGCGAAGATCCAAGTGGCGAGGGTGCCGCCAAGCACTGCCCCGTGGATGGCAATGCCGCCTTTCCAAATCGCGAAAATATCCGCTGGTCTACTGGCATAGGAAGACCACTCAAACAAAACGTAGTAAAGTCGAGCGCAGGGAATGGCCGCAATGACTAGCCATATCACCATATCACCCACTTTTTCTGGATCCACGCCTCGCTTTTTGGCCAAATGCTGCGACAGGGCAACCCCGATCAGAACGGCTGATGCGATCAGCAAACCATACCAGCGCAACGTGATGGGGCCAATGCTGACGATCTCTGGGCCGGGGGACTGGAAGCGAGCCATTACCGAATTGCTCAGTATCGGAGCAATCGGAATTAGATCGTGCATGGCGTATACCTCGTGAAAACTTTAGAGACTATAAATGAGGGGAAACTTTAGCTAGTTCTCAACTTCTGCCATTTCGATAACTTCGCCGTTGAAATCTTTGACCAAAAAGTTCAACGGGCGATCGCGCCTTAATTTATGGCGAATTCCTCGGGTTTGCACCTGCATCAGCACATATTCTAAGCAGTCATGGTCAAAGCACACATGGCGCTGACGATTGCGATCGCCCAAACTCGCCCCGCCAATCACATGGAGCTGGGTATTTTTCTTAAGCTGATACCATAGTCCATCCGGCGAACCATACGCACTCGCCGATCGCGCCAGATCCCCGGTGCCAAGCCGCCCTCCACCGACCCCTGTCGTACCCAAGGCAGAGCCAAACGGATCGAAGCCACCAGCGGTTCCTAGGGTTTGCTCATAGTTGTAGTAATAGTGTAGCGGCACCTCTGCTATGGCCAAGCTCAACATTCCTTCGTAAAAGCGGCGGGCTAAATCCAAATCGGACACCATCACCGTATGAACCTTAGGCGCACTGCTCAAAAATGCCCACATAGCGCCAGCATAGGCCACCAGCAACATCACCATAATGCCTTGGGTGGAGACCAGTGCATCCAATGGCAATCCTTGAAAAACGCTGGCGACAAGGGAGATATCTGTAAAGACAGAGCTAGTCATAACGGATCGATAAAGTGGGTTTGGTTAAAACGGCAAAAGCTCAAGCATAAGGTTAAACCGAACTCCTTTAGTCTACCAACTGAGAGGGATATAGCGTGTGCCGGATGCATAACGCCGATGGCGAGGCACCGCTCACAAGGACCAGTAGGCACCTTCAGCTAAGTACCTTCAGCTAAGCACCTTCAGCTAAGCACCTTCAGCTAAGCACCTTCAGCTAAGCACTTACATAATTAATCAGCACCTCAGCTTGAGAAATAGCAGTTTGTGGGTAGCAGGCAAGTATAGTAATGCTAATTATGCAGTGTAGCGAAGTGAGTGTAGGTCATCTTCAAAAATAGAGAGTCCTGCTTGTGAGTCGCGCTGCTGTTCTCGCTTCTCTGCTTCTCACTTCTCTGTGATTGATTGGCTTGATTGATTGGCTCGATTGATTGGCTCAATTGGATAGATCGATCTCGATAGTGATGTTTATCGGCAAGCTATGGGCAAGCTGATAAACGACTGGAACAACAAAAAACTGATTAGTGCGGCCCAGC